>JAVBQX010000159.1:0-3043 GCA_031548645.1 Thermoguttaceae bacterium | reverse complement strand
AATCGTCGTGACCAGCGGCGGCGGATACCCGCTCGACCAGACGTGGTACCAGACGGTCAAAGGCATCGTCACGGCCCTCGAAATTTTGAAGGAAGGCGGCACGATCATCATCGCCAGTTCCTGCGCC
The DNA here is from genome assembly GCA_031548645.1 of Thermoguttaceae bacterium. GTDB lineage: Bacteria > Planctomycetota > Planctomycetia > Pirellulales > Thermoguttaceae > WRMR01. The sequence goes on along the minus strand of JAVBQX010000159.1, from coordinate 2,916 downwards.
GAAGGACTCGGCTGTACGCAGTTCGATGAAATCGCGTCGAAATTCCCGACGATCGACGATTTCATGAACGCCATTTTGAACGACGAGTTTTTCGTCATCAACCAGTGGCAGCTCGAAGAACTCGGCAAGGTTCTGCGCAAGGGCCGCGTCGTGGTCGTCACCGATTCGCTGCCGCCGGAGACTTTGTCGCGCATGTACGTCGAATCGGCCCCGACGGTCGAACAGGCCGTGCAGGACGCCCTGGCCCGCTACGGCGAAGGCGCAAAAATCGCCGTCCTGCCCGACGGCCCGTATGTGTTGGCGCAAATCGGGGAAGAAAATGACAAAAATGCAGAATGAAGAATTTAGAATTCAGAATGATTTTGAAGCGGGATGTTTTATTCTGCATTCTGCACTAATTAAGAAAGCGACGGTGTATCGTGGGCGAGATTATCGGTCTTATCGTTGTCGGGATGGTTTACGGCGTGATGTGGTTTCTCTCGAACGTGGCGAAAAAGGCGCAGGATAAACAGAAGCAGGAAGCCGCCGAACGTCAGCGCCGGTTGATGGCCGCAAAACAGCAGGGCGGTGCGGACGGGCGGGCCGAACCGAAAAAGAAATACCGGCAGATCGAGCAGCTTCGCGGGGAAACGCGCGAGGCGTTCGTCGCAGCGGAACCGGTTTCGCCCCCGCTGCTGAAACGCGAATCGGTGTTCGACGAGCCGATCGACGGCGCGTTGCATGATGAATCGCCCGACGGCACGCCGGGACTGGTCACCGACACGGCCCCGACGGCCCGGCAGATTTCGGAACACGACAATCCGATCGCGCAGGAAATCATGGCCCTGATGACGACCCCGCAGTCGATGCAACAGGTGGTCATTCTCAGCGAAATCTTCAACCGCCCGAAGTATGAGTGAGTGTGGAATGTGGAGTTTGGAGTGTGGAGTTGAAAGCGGAGAATTGACAGGCTTTCGCCCATAAGTATTCCACAAGAACAGCAGCCGGGAACGCAGTGAGTGCAACGAACGGAGTGACCGGGGAACACGCTTTCCCTTTTGTGCAAAGTTTCAATTCCTGCGATGTTTCTTGCATGAGCAAGGACATTGAACGTTTCCCGGGTTGGAAAATCCTCACCCCGGTCACTCCGCTGCGCTGCGTTCCCGGCTGCTGTTCCTGCGGATCATTTTCCGGCGGAAGCCTTATTTCGTTAACTCCACACTATTCCGCGAATCGTTTGACGGCGATGACCGAGTTGTGGCCGCCGAAGCCGAGCGATGTGGAAACGGCGGCGCGAATTTCACCCGCTTGGCCCACGTTGGGCACGTAATCCAGATCGCATTCCTCGTCCGCCTCTTCGAGGTTGGCCGTCGCGGGGAAAAATCCGTCGCGAATCGCCTGGACGCAGACGAGGGCTTCGAGCGCCCCGGCGGCCCCGATGCAGTGCCCCATGATCCCCTTGGTCGAGGAAACCTTGAGCTTGCGGGCGTGGTCGCCGAACGCGGTTTTGATCGCCTTCGTTTCGACCGGGTCGTTGGTCGGCGTCGAGGTGCCGTGCGCGTTGACGTAGTCGATGTCCTCCGGTTTCAGCCCGCCCGATTCCAAGGCCAAACGAATCGCGTTGGCCGCGCCGAGCCCGTCCGGGTGCGGGGCGGTCAGGTGATAGGCGTCGCAGGTCGCGGCGAATCCGGCCATTTCGGCCAGTGCCCTGGCACCGCGTTTTTTCGCATGCGAAAGCGTTTCGAGAATGAGCACGCCGGCCCCTTCTCCGATGACGAATCCGTCGCGCGACTTGTCGAAGGGTCGGCTGGCAAGCGTCGGCGTGTCGTTGTAGCCGGTGCTGAGGGCCTTGAGGGCGCAAAATCCGCCGACGCCGTATTCCGTGATCGCCCCTTCCGTCCCGCCCGCGACGACAACGTCGGCCAGGCCGGTTCGCAGGTAATACATCGCATGGCCGATCGCGTCGGTACCCGAAGCGCAGGCCGTGACGATCGTGTGCGAAAGTCCGTGCAGGCCGAGCAGCATGGAGACGTTGCCCGCCGCCTCGTTGGCGATCATGCGCGGGATGGCCATCGCCGGGATGCGCGAGGGGCCTTTGTCGAACAGCCGTCGCTGCGCTTCGTTGTCGACTTCCAGCCCGCCGATGCCGTTGCCGAGAATGACCGCAACGCGATGCGAGGGCGTCACGTCGTCCAACGTCAGCGCGGCGTCCCGCCAGGCTTCCTGCGCGGCCACCATGGCGTATTGCGAAAACAGGGCCGTTCGCTGCGGCAGTTTCGGGTCGAAATAATTCTTACCGTCGAAATTTTTGACCTCGGCGGCGATCTGGCAGGTGCAGCGGCTCGCGTCGAAATGCGTGATGCGGTCGATTCCGCTCTTGCACTCGCGTACCGAATTCCAGAATTCGGCCATGCCGATGCCGATCGGACTGACCACGCCCATGCCTGTTACGACGATTCGTTCCTGCATCCTGATTGCTTTCGTGTCAATTGTTGTGTTTCGGTCTGCGTTGCATTGCCCCACCACGCGTTATCCCACAACAAACCCGCCCGGATTCATTTTTCATTTATCCACAGATTTCACAGATGAACACAGATTTTTTAAAAATTATCTGTGGAAATCTGCGTCATCTGCGGATAAAAAATATTTTGAATCGGCTATGGTCATGTGATAAAGATTGATGGTTTGCTATGGAATCCTCTACCAAACGATCAGGTTTCCGCCGTAGCAAAGGCCGGCGCCGAAGCCGACGGTCACGATCTTATTGCCCGGCTTGAGCAGGCCCTTTTGTTCCATGTCGTACAGCGCCAGCGGGATCGAGGCCGATGCCGTATTGGCGAAATTCTGCACGTTGATGTAAAACTTCGATTCCGGCACGCCGAACCGGCTGGCCGCCGAACGGATGATGCGGTAATTCGCCTGGTGCGGCACGATCCA
>JAVBQX010000243.1:0-16697 GCA_031548645.1 Thermoguttaceae bacterium | reverse complement strand
GTCTTGGCGTCGATGGCCACGTTGACGTATTTGAATTCCTTCGTGTCTTCCACCCATTTCGGCCAGGCTTGCAGGCAGATGCAATTGGCGAGACTGTCCGGCGAAGGCAAAACCTTCAGATAGAAGCGGTCCTGCATTTCGCGGGGGTTGGCGCCGACCAGAATCATCAGCGGCGAGTCCATCACGCCCTTGCCGCGGTCCTCGGCGGGGATGACGAACTCGGTCAGCTTTTTGTCCCCGAAGTCAAACTGGTAAATCGCTTCGCCGGTGCAGATGACTTTCAATTTTTTATTCGTCTCGGTGGTCTTTGTGCCGTTGACAAGCTCTCTGTCGATTTCAATCAATCCCTGGTTCGGGGCGCGGAACTTGACGCGGCCGTAAGTTTCCGACACGCCGTAGGAGCTGTATTCCCGGCAAGTGAAATCATAGTCCAAGGCCTCGATATTCTTGCTTTGCTCGTGCCATGCGGCCAAAAAACGAACGATCAGGTCCATTTCCTCTTGCGTGGGCTGATAACCTTCCGGCGGCGGGACGATCGGTCGACCGTTTTGCACCGGCGCTTGATTGCCCGGCTGAGGTCCGTTCTGCACCGCGCCGAGCGGCCGGTCAATCATGTAGTTTCCGGGGGGCGTCGCCCCGGCAGTTGCTCCGGCGGGCATGGTCCCGCCTGTCGCCGGAACTCCCGTCGCGGGCATTCCGGCAGTTGGCATTCCCGCACCCGGAACGGTGCCCGGATATCCCCCAGTCGCAACGCCGGCAGCCGGCGGCTGGTATTGCGGGATGTACGTACCGGATGCAGTCGGCTGTGCGGTGGCGGGGTTGTTGCCCGGGTAGGCGGTTTGGGCGAAAGAAGCAGACTGACGGCCCGACATTGCGGCCAAGGCGATCAGGAAGAGCAAACAGGGGAATTGCCTGCGAAATGTCATGTTTTGGCTCCGTCCAAAGTGACCAGAATCGAAAACCGTCCGTGGTTCCGGCTGGGTGGGGGATTGTCGATAAAAAACAACGGTCCGCAGTGTACTGTTTTTCGCCCTGCCGGTAAAGAGCAAATTGAACAAAAATTTTTCATTATTGACAGAACATATTGGACAGAATTTCAGTGATTGCGCTCATATCCTGCAAAAAGAAAAAAATGCCAAAATCGGACTGGACACCCTGCGGTGATTTTCGTTAAACTTCGCCGATTGAAATCATCAGGCGCGAGTTTTGTTTGCGTCAAAAAAATTTTGACTGCCGCCGGCAGAGTTTTTTGTATTTGGAGAGAGGAAAACCATGACCGTCACGAAATCGAAGCGACCGATGTGGGTGTTGCCGCTGTTTTTGCTGACTTTTGCCGTGACACAGGGAGTGTCGCAACCGTCCGCCGTTTCAGCCGAAGAAAGCGGATCGACAAAATCCCTGCTGTCGCTCCGGTTTTTGAAACAACAGCCGTCGCTGCTCGAAAAGGAAGGCCCCGCCGCCGCGCCGGGACAAATGCAAAAAGAGACGCAAAAACTGCCGCAGGTTCAAACCCCGGAACACGCCTCGAACGGTTTGAACCGCATGACGCCCGGCGACAAACCCCGGCGTCTCAACGCCCCGAAGGACGCCATTCCGTTGAAACGTATTCCGGAACAGCCGGAATACGCCACAAGCGGTGATATCCAGCTGTCGATGCGTGCGGACGGCCAGACGAAGCAAGGGCCATCCGAACGCACGCAGCGCGAGATGTTCGACGTCAACATGCCGCCGGTGGACCGTGAGCCGAGCCCCATCGTGGGCGTCAACGGCCTGCTGCCCCTGATCGCCGACGATCACGAACAGGCGATGGAGCAACGCCCCATCCCGCTGCGGAAATTTCCGGTCGAAACCGATCCGAGCGACATTCCTTCCTATGCGTCGATTGAAAAGGAGGAACGCCCGATCGCAACTCCGGCGCTGGATTCCGGCCATCATGCCGGTTCCTATTCGCTGGCCAGCGCCGTGCAGAACAACAAACGTCCCACCGCCGCGCCGCAGGAGCCGGTTCCGGACACGCATTCGTCCGGCGAGCATATGCACGAAATCAACGTCGCGGAAATGAAAAGCGCCATGCTCAACGAAATTCAGCCCGGCGTAACACTCAAAAAACAGGTTATCGAAAACATGGGCGAACCCGACAAAGTGACGCCGCTCGACAACTTGTCGGAAGTGCTCCTTTATTCGCTGGGCGAACTCGGCAATATTGAAATCACCGTCCAGCAGTCGAAAGTTTTTTCAATGGTCTGGGTTTTGCCCGAACCGTATCCCAGCGAACAGATCCGCAAAGAAGGGCTTGAGGCCGAATTGCGCGGCATCCGGCCGATCCTCGTACCCGATGCGGACGGCTTCATCCTCGGCCAGATGTTCCCGGAAAAAGGCGTTATTTTTTCATTTGCCCGATCGAACGAACCGGGCACCCCCTCCCTGATGGTCAACCAGATCGCGATCGAACCGATCACGTCGTGGCCCTTCGAACTCCGCGGCGAACGCTATTTGACCATCTCCAACGGCAAGGCCAAATGGGACCTGACCATCGCCGTGCAGCTTGACCCGAACAATCACCGCGCACGCTGGCTCCTGGCCAAGGCGCTGTTGGCCGACGGACAGCTCGCCGAGGCGCAGCGCGAATGCAAATTCGCCATCAAACTCAAGCCCGACCAGCCGCAATACAACGTCACGCTGGCCGAAATCATCGGCCGGGCCGGCTACACGAAGGAAGCCCGGCAATACCTGGATTACCTGCTCCCCTACTGCGCGAACATGCCGCAACTCAAGGCACAAGCCGAGTACCTGCTTGGCGATTTTTTCCGTGACGACAGCGACATCCAGGACATTCAGTCTGCACGAAAATATCACCAGGCCGCGATCGACACCAGTACGCCGTTGCTCACTTCGACCAATCCGACCATGCGCCAGCAGGCGAAACTGGTGCAGATGAACACGTTCCTTTCGATGGCCCTGAATATTTCGCTTAGCGACTGGGGCGACAAGGAAAAAAATCTCCCGCAATGGCTTGACGGGGCCGAAACCTTCGCCCTGAATCTGGTCATGGACGAAAACATGTCGCGCGACTGCCTCGTGGAAGTTTACGTGAAGGCGATCAGCTCCTATATCAATTGCCCCGATCTCGACGGGCTGGAGAAATGGATCGACAAACTGCAAACGGTCGCCGACGAAATCACGTCACAATCGGACGACAGCGACACGGTGCGAAGGATCGAAAACCGCCTTGCTTCGGCGCTCTATGACGTCGAGCAGATTTACGAATACCGCAAGGATTTCCAACTGGCGTTGCAATACGCGAAAAAGGCGGTCGGTTATTTTGAACGCAACCTGGACGAAGACGGCGACGTTGCCAATTTGTACCGTCTTGCGAATCTCTATTACCAACTCGGAAGGCTCGAAGCCTCGGGTTTGGCCAGTCGCCCGCCCGTGCAGCCGGACAAAAAATCGCACACGCGGGCCGCGAACTGGTTCGGCAAGGCGATTCCCCTGTTTCAACGCATCGAAGCGTCCCTCGACGAATACGAACAGCCCGTATTGGGTGAAATGTACGTCAGCATCGGCGTTTCCTATTGGGCGGTCGGCGAACGGGATTACGCCCTGCAGATCACCGAATACGGCGTCGGCAAGCTGGAAAACGCGGTCGACGGCGAGTTGATCGCGGAAAAGGTGCTTGAGAAGCCCTACGAAAATCTCTCGACCATGTACAAATCGCTGGGCCGCACGGACGAGGCGGAGAATTACTACATTCTTTCGCGACAGGCCGCCAAAAACCTCGCCTCGGGCAGCTCAAAACCGATCCGGTGATTGTTATGGCATTTGTCGATGTGTCAACAACATGCCCACCCTCTCTGCCTTGTCCTCTACGGAAGACAAGGCAATGACAAATCTTCTGGGAACGAGCAAAATGATTGCGCCCACTACATTTCTCCTGAGCTGGGGGAAGGCCTTGCCACATAAGAATTTAAGGTTAGAATTTTATTGTTCTGAATATAAAGATGAAGGGGGAAACAGCCTTTCGTCATCAGGCAACCTAACAATAGGTTGTACATCGAAATTGTTCTTCAGTGATTGAACTGCTTTTCATGTGATTGAAATAAACGTATATCACGAAACATTTTGATGCGTCCGTGGCGCAACTGGATAGCGCATCGGTCTTCGGAACCGAGGGTTGGGGGTTCGAATCCCTCCGGGCGTATTTTCATGTCGGTATAAGCCGTGAGTTAGCAAAAACTTGCGGCTTTTTTCTTTGACGGCGAATCATGTTTTTTGATAACCGCACACTGTTTGGGTGCCCGGTATGGTGCCGTCAATTTCTCCCAAAAATGTTACAGTTCGCATCAATCTGCACTATAGATTTTCTGGCGTTAACTGGAGCCGGGCGGCCCAGTCTTTGACCGAATTTCTCTATAACCCTTGTGACGCCGTGTGTTGCGCCGTGTCGAGCGATTGTAAGAACGCCGACCGTTTGACGCCAAACCCTCGGATTCGCGACCGAAAACGCCGGTACGAATTGAGGAGCGGAAAACCGTCAAGAAACGAAGAAACCCCAGTAAAACTGGGGCTTGACATGGAAATTCATTGTTTTTCGTTTTTGTTTGATATGCGATATGTATCTTTGATATTGTGAAATCGCCATATTGGAATGTCAGAATGATCTGGGTAGAATTGAATGGTAACAAGAAGGAGGGTAGAAACATGAACACAAAATCGCAAAAGGACGATTCCCACTCTCCCCCGCCCCGCTCGAAGTGGAAGAATATTTTTGAGGCCGCCAAAAAAGGCACCGTCGACGACCTTCGGTTTTTCATCGCCCAGGGTGTGGATGTCAATTCGCTTGATGTTTTTTGGACGCCGTTACACTACGCGACAAGTTACAACCCCGATTTGGAAGTCCTGAAATATCTGATCGCCCAGGGGGCCGACATTAACGCGAGAGATGATTATGGATTGACACCCATACTTCAGTCGACAAGAAATGCAAACTGTGAGTTGATGAAATACCTGATTGAGTTGGGAGCCGATGTCAATACGAAAGCCGACAGCGGTTGGACGCCGTTGCACAAAGTATCGCAGTTTTTTGCCCTTGAATTAGACAAGATTTACAGAACTCCGGGACTTCCTTCCCCCATGGGCGAGTCGGCACCGCCCTTCAGCACTTTCGATGCGGTGAAGTACCTGATCGCCAAAGGCGCGGACGTCAATGCAAAAAATGGTGACAACGTGACGCCTTTGCATGCGGCGGCGCAATACAATTCCAACATTGAGGTTTTGAAATACCTGATTGAAAAGGGGGCCGATGTCAACGCCAAAGCCGTTGATGGCGAGACCCCGTTGCATCGTGCTGTCAAACATTGCTCAGAAAAACGGGAATCCTGCCCCGATGTGATCAAACACCTGATTGCCAAGGGATCGGACGTTCACGCAAGAGACGACAACGGCGTGACGCCCTTGATTATGGCCGCAAAAACGCAATCTGACGTTGAAGTGATGAAAAGCCTGATCGACAACGGGGCCGACATCAACGCAAAAACCAATCATGGCGTAACACCGTTGCACAATGCGGCCAAACGCAAATCCAATGACGATGTGCTGCGATATTTGATCGCGCAAGGTGCGGAGATCAACGCGAAATCGAAGGACGGCAAAACACCCCTTGATCTTGCCAAGAGCAAGACGATGAAAGCAATACTTCACGAGGCGGGCGGAAAGAGCGGCAAGGAAATGTAATATATTCAGATTTGCATCAATCTGCGGAGATCGGAACAGACATTGTTTTTGTGCCAAGAACCACCAAAAGCCCGGCAGAACCGGGCTTTTAAGAACGTCCACAATTATTTTTTCGGCGGCAATCCCGGCAACGCATTGATCCCTGCCGCGCGTTCGTCGTCGGCGGCGTGGGAGTAGATATTGAGCGTCAGCCGGATATCCGAATGCCGCGCCAACGCTTGGGCGACCTTCGGCGACACCTTCGCCTTGCTCAAATTCGTGATAAACGTATGCCGCAGGGCGTGGAAGTCGGCGAACCGACCGTTGGAATCCTGATAGCGCAAAAAGTCCGATGCCAGCCGTGCTTGACGCTCGGTGTCGTCTTTGGCCTCCGACAACCAGACCTTGCGGGCAAAATTCAGGTCGAACGCCATCATCTCCGACGTCCGGCGATCCACACCGCCTGCCTTCTCCGAGATGGGAAACAAAATTTCGTCCGGGCCCGGATTACGAATGCCAAGCCACGCCTTGAACCGCTCGGCGATGTCGGGGTGCAAGACCTGATTATCATTGCGTCGGCGTTTGCTGTAGGTCGCGTTCAACGTGACGACCGGCGTTTCGGTGTCAAGACCGACAAAATTCCTCAGCGTCAGGCTGCCCAACTCACCGCGCCGAAAGCCCGTCCAAGTAGCAAGGAGATAAAGCATCGCGCGATCCACGCCTTTCAAACCGACGGCGGGCGGGCCGGTCTCGGCGACATGCAACACCAACAGAAACTCCTCCATCGACATGGGACGCCGGTCATGCCGACGATCCGTCTCCACGTTCAAAATGGCAATGCCGTTGATGACGTTGGTTTTGTTTCGCTGGTTTTTCACCAGCCAGTTGCCGAACGCCTTGAGCGATTTCAGGTAATGATTACTGGTCTGTATGCTCAAGCCCTCTTCGTCGCGCAGGTGCAGCAAAAAGTTTTCAACGTCCGTCACCTTGATCTGGGTCACACGCCGCCATTGGTTATGTTCAACGCACCGCTTGACCTTGCCGACCACCTCCTGAATGTATCGCGGATCGTTGTTTTTCGTTTTCAGGTGCTGTTCGTAATCGTCGAGATGCGACAGAATCGGTTTTTTCATCTCCGCTTCGGTCGAATCGACCATGCCGAGTTTTTCTTTTTCGACCTTCTCGACAATCTCATTCAATTTCATCTGGGCGGCCTTTTTCTCGGTCGCCAGCGAGACACGACGTTCGACGCCAATCGCATCGCGATAACGGCCCCACCATTTGACCGAGGCGGTTTTCGTTTTCTTCCCGGTGTCCGGATCAACAGTCGTCGTGTACTTTTTGTAAATGTTTGCCATGTGATCATACTCCAAAAATGTTTTTCATCAATTGCCCCGACAACGCGTCAGGCTACGTGTGTCCATGTAGCCATGAAATTTCAAAGATGGGAAGAGCCATTCGCGAAAATTTCTACTTTTTTATTCGATATATCCAATCGTCACGCTTTGGGCACGCGGCGTCGATCCACGAGATCAATTCTTTATGTTTCCAAAACACCGCTCGACCGATATGAACCGGCTGCGGCGTGTAGCCCAGCGAGTCCCATAATCGCCACGTTCGCAAACTACACCCGCACAACGCCGCCGCCTCGCTCCCGCGAAGCAATAGCCGCTGATCATCCGTAATTTCAGCATCCGTTTTATTTTTTATATTTTTCATTTTTCTGTTGATCATCGCCGTTGACTTCGTTTTTTGTTTTGATAGGGTGTGACGATACCACAACTGCTACAGAAGAAGTGGGCCGGACAATGGTGCCGGTATCGGTGTGCTGCGATAGTTCGCTTAGCCATCGCAGTAGGCCAGAGCAGGCGAGGACGCAAACCTCGCCTGCGTTTAAAACAAACGGTTTGCGAGTATCGGGTACTTTAACGCCTCTAGCATGCTTGCAGACCTCGCAGGCGACTGACTCCGCCTGCGGATATACGGATGCCGGTTCACGATTACGCTGTCCTCGAAATAGATGCTACCGTGAACCGGCTCCAAGATAACGCGATTGATGCTTTTGGGCCTAAAGCCCCGCCAGAGCATCAACGCCGGGCGGCATGGCAACATGCCGCCCATTGAATTTGATAGTGCCTCCACGCGACTCAAGACGCTACGCGCAGAGTGGAGTCATTATCCGCAGATGCGGAGAGAAATCGAAGCATCTGCGTTAAACAGGGTGTACGGTTCGTGATTGCGATGCGTCGTAATAACATCACCGCGAACCGACACCAACATAACGCGATTGAGATTTTAAGGCCTAATGCCTCGCCAGAACCTCAATCGCCGGGCGGCAGCGACTAAACATCCCTGCCGTCTTTTTCTGTTTTGTGAATCGCTTATCGCAAAAATAATTTTTACCGCGACCCGTTCGTGCCGGGCAGAACGTGTGTTATTCGTATCTGATATGCTGCAAAAACTTTGCTCATTTTCATGAAAAACCGCTTGCTGTTATTTTTTGTTTAGCCATGCTGTGTCATGTAACAACCAACGCAAAACCATTTTTGACGAAAGAAAACCAATGCGAACGATGACGATTGAAGTAACCGAGCACGTGAGTTTCAAAGCCGCGGTTCTTTGTGCGAAACACAACAAAGGCCGTGTTGCCTTGATGCTGGGCCGCGACTACGTCACGACCACGCAAGACGAGGCCGACCGCCTCGCGGCGGCTGGCGTTGGGTTCGCATATCTCTTTATCAAAGATGGTCAATACATGACAGTACCCGTTAACTAACAATTTCACGAAAGGTCGAAAACCATGAGAGCGAAAAACATCAATTTGAACTGCATTTATCACATTACCTTGGGTCGCAACGAAGTCTTGGGCGAGGTCGTCGCCGAAACCGAAAACGGCTGGGAGGTTCGCCTGATGGCCAGCGACAAGGTCATTAAAGTAAACAATGAAGAACGATTCTTGCGTAAGGCGAGAACGATCTCGACGATCAACGAAGAGGCCCCTGTGACGCCGCCTGCCGAGCCCGTGAACGAACAAGGCATGTCGAGCCTTAACGCTGCCCACCGCGTCCTGATCGAAATTGGGACACCGCTCAACGTCCGCCAGATCGCCGACGCGGTCCGCGAACGCGGGTATGCGCCCAACCTCAATGGCAAAACGCCGCAGGCCACCATAAGTTCGAGCATCCAACGCGAAATTGCCCGAAAAGAATCGGAGTCGCGATTTTATAAGGCTGGGAAGGGGCTTTACGCCGCTGTCGAATGCCGACAACAATGAGCGCTCACCAATAGCCCTCCGAGGTATCCCATTCAACGCCTTCGACCTTCCCGGAGGCGTTTCTTAATTGCTCCAGTTTTTCGTCGAGAAACACGTCAAAAGCCATCTGGTCGTCCGGACGCCTGGGCAACTCGCTGCTCCAATCCAAAAATATCTCCGACGCGGGGCCGCGCATGTTGCCCTTGATCGCCATGACCACGCACCAGAGCGGGACGCTTTGCGTGATATTGACGCCGTATTCGACGTCAGACGCCGTGTAAGCGACGCGTTGATCCGGCTCGCGAAATGTGACCACCGGTGGCGTTTCGGCGAACCAGAGGCCGAATTCACAGTCCTCGTAATCACCGCTATTGGACGCCCATGAGATTCTGGTCACGCCGTCCGTCACTTCCGAAGTGAGATTCAAAACCGGCGGCAGACCAAGTATTGGGTCTTCGTCCGCGCGAATCGTGACATTGCGCACGACACGGTCGACGGCATTCTGCCAGAAAAGCGACGAATGCAACAGAGTGATTTCATAATCGCCGTCCGGCAAGTCGACGTCTTTGATGCTCTTTTCAACGGTGTCCGCTTCAATGAAACCCAAGTCACGCTGTTCATTCGTTTTGGTATTGTGAATCAAGACACGCCAACCGGGTTTGACAAAGGCCTGTTTGTGAACGGGCACCGCCGCCTGATACGTTTCAAAGGCGTCAAAATATCCGGTGACTTTTGCATTCCACTCTTGCGGGATCGCATGAAAACGATTCGAGATGCGAGCCAGACGAAAACAGCAACTGTCAAAACGCCCCGGCACGCCCGTGGCGAACATCTTGACGTAAGCATCAAAGCGATTATAAAAGAACTGTTTGACCGGCCAGAATGAATCGAAACGCGCCCGGACACCCGCATAACCGAACAGCGGGAAGTCGAAACGCGCCGGTACGGCAGCGCGATTGTTAGCGAACTCACGAAGGGCATCCCAGCGAGCCGGGACGATTTCGCGAACGCGAGGCGTCGCGTCAAAACGAATGCTGTAACTTGTGAGACCGCCCTGTGTCTCGCTGTCGAAACGGGCCGATTGCCCGTCCCGACTCATGCCATGGGCGTCAAAACGTGCGGAGAACGCCGCGAGTTGATCCAGCGCCACGGCGTCGAAACGCCCGGACTGAAACTCGCGAAAAGGTGCATTGATGTCAAACGACAAGCGAAAAGACTGGACAAAAACCGTAGCGGCCAAAATGTCAAACGGATTGGCGTAACGGTCGTACATCATTGGCGTGATGTCAAATTTAGCATTGATGGCGGCAATGACAGGCATAATTTCCTCCGATTCAATACCAGGCTGCGGATAAATCACCCTCAATTGACTGCCGCGTCTGTGTGCCGTCGAGAATCGTCTGCCGGAGCCAGATGCCGACTGACGCGCCGCCCAAGAGCGAGTCGGTGATCAGGCACTCCTCCTGCGACGGATAGAGGCCGAAGGTCACACTTTCCGGCGCGATATTCTCGTTTTCCGGGTTTTTGTAGAAACCGCCCGCAGGCAGGTTGATGCCGACGTCAATATCGCTGGTGGGCTCCACCGTATGACCGCTTGACCAACCCGTGCAGGGCAAGCCGCGATAGCCTTTGACGGAACTCGCCGCCGTGGTCGCCGCCTGAACGCCTTCCAGCAGGATGGGCCGTGCGCCGGAATAATCGCCCGAAAACTTTTTCAGGATCAGCGTTCCCGCCGCCGTACCGGAAGCCCACGTACCACTGCTGAGAATGACCTGATCAATGACGGCCGACTCCGTACTTTGACCGGTGATCGTCATGCCGGGCTTGAGTTCGGTAATGCCGGTATTGAAGGTGACCCAGCCCCAGTTGATGGCTTTCGTGTAAAGCGTATTGCCGCTGCGATAATCAACGTAGCGCAGATCGCCCGCACCGGAGTTCGTGGTTTTGTTGCGAATCCAAAACCCGCGAGTCGGCCATGAGGCAGCGTTGGAAACGGCAATGGACTGCGGCGCCAGATACGAGGGCGAATAGGAGCCGGAGACCGTGGTCGGCAGCCCGGCGGGACGCCCTGTCCAGACGGAGAAGGCATTCATGGCATCCTGCGCGACGGTCGCTTTGTTTTTGGCGACAACCAGATGATACCGTGTACGCCCGATCCCATCATTCGTCTCAAAACCTTCGAAATTTGGGATAAGATTCCCTTTCGGCGCGGTCAGGGTGAAGGTGTCGGTGCGGCTGGACGTTGACAGTGCGGAAAACACGACGTCAACGAGAATATAACCCGAAAGATCGGAGTTGTAAATCGCGAGGTTGGCGATATTGGCCGTCAGCGGAACTTCCGGCCCGTTGTTGCCGGTTCCCATTTTCAATGCAAGCGTTTTCGTGCTGCTATTGTAACTCAGCGTCAAAGTCCCTTCGCCGAGCAGCGCCGACGCTTTTTTGATCGTCACGCCGGTAATCGTGGGACATGCGACAGTATCGATTTCCGGCTGCTTGCCGGAAACTTTCATATTGAGCACCTCGTGATTCGAGGCGGTGCGTCCGCTTTGAACCAGACGCACCATGTCCCCGGCGGCGGGAACCATGGGCAGCGGCTGGGCCAGCGACAATTTTTTCGACGCACTGTCCCAGCTTTTGACGTGAAAACAGACGCCGCGCAGCGAGGCCGTCGTGCCCGTGCCGACGAAAAAGCCGATGGCGCCGTTCCAAAAATTCGTCGGTTCGCCCAGCATGGGGATCGGGAGGCTGGTTAAGGTCGCTCCCGTCCCGATGACGCGGTCGGGCAAGACGGCGCCCGAGGTGGTTAAATCCTTTGATGTGTAAAAAATGCCCAAGAGATCGGGGGTTGGCGTGGCCATTGGCGTGGCTCCTATGAAATTGAAATGGTGTATTTGTTGTTGGATTGTTTCGTAATGGTCAATTCAGGCACCGGCGGCAGATCGCTCGCGAAGTATTTGACCAATTCGCCGTGGTTTTCGGATTCGTGGTTGAAGGCATCCACCGATTCCGTGTGAAACCAGTACCAATGTCCGTTTCTGCCATCGAGCTCGACCGGCGAGTTGATTTCCATGCGTTCGACACCCTGCCTCGCGTTAACCTCGCTGACAAGCGATTCTTCACCCGTTGCGAAATCGCCGTGATAGACGCGGTATTTGACGGCCTCGTCGACAGGATTCCAGGACAGCAAGGGCTTGATCTGCGGCATTTCTTCGCCGGAGTTCGGGATCGTGTCGAGATCGTCGAAATCATGGATTTCAATGAGTGCCGTCGTGCCGATGGGAAACGGGATTGTGATGGAGCGTTCCAGCGTCGTCGGCATGAAGGGCCCGAGGGCGAACTTGCCGTTGATGAATATCCATGAGTAGGCCGTTTCGTTTTCGCTGACCCATGAGAGAACACACTGGGCTTCGTTTTTGGCGCGAATCGAAAATTCATCAATTTTCATGGCTTACCTCTTTGAGATTCGCGAGTTCACGGGCGATGGAGTCCCAGTCCGGAACGATTCGATCCGTTTGGTAATTCTTGCGAGCCCTGCGTATCATTTGAAAGAGAGCGTCCCAGGGCTGGCTTTCTTCCTCGGCCTCGTGCAAGTGACCGATCAGACGGAGATGATACTGATAACCGGCATGAATTTCGGAGAGCTGCACCATCGCCGCGCCGAGGTGTTTTTCGACGCATTCGAGACAACCGGGCCGTGACGCAGGTTCAAGATTCTGGGACAATGACTTTTTACAGCGACAGGAGCGGGCTTTCGGCGTCACCATGTCGTCGTCCGGCTCGACTTGAAGCAGATGGCAGGGCGTGAGATTGACGCATGACGCCTGCCGGATTTGTCGCTGTTCAAAATGATCGCCGGTCTGGATCGTGTCCCAAACCTCGTCGCCGCAAATCGTGCATTTGTAGGCGGACTTGCTGTCACAATGGATCAGATGCTGTACGCCCGTTTTCAAGTCGTATTCGACGGTAAAGAGCGAATCGCTTTCATTGATCCATGCGCCGGAGACGAGCAGTTTGTCGGGGTTGTCGCCGCGATACGCGACGCGGTAGATATACATACCCGGCATGGCAATGGTGCGATCCATGTTCTGATCATGAACCGTGAAGCGGTCAAAAAGCTCCGCCGTCACCAGACGGTCACGAAAAACGAATCCGGCGCGTGTCGGACGGATGGCAATGGGTTGTGACAGGTTGCCCAGTGTTTCGCCGTCCATGCGATAGAGATGATAGACCGGGTCATGGGCCACACCACCGGCAATGAAGCTGACGTGCCAGCCGGTTTCATCCTGCCATGCGCAGGACGAACATTCGATCATTTCGGACGCAAGTCCGGTTTCAAGACGTTGCGGTTCGCCATGACCGCTGGCAAAGTGCAGTTTCCAGACATTGTTTTCACCGGCCAGACAGAAAAACATCATGCGCCGCCCCGTGAGATCGGCGGTCAAAAACGGCATGTGAGACTTGGTGTTGATAAAATCCATTGTTCCTCCTAAAGTGACGGCCATTCGATATTGCCTTTTTCATCTTCACAGCCGATTTGCAATTGCATGTATCCGTTGTAGCTGTAGGTCGACCGAAAGAAATCGGGCAGTTTCACGAGTTCACGCTCCTTGTCGACTATTCCATTGCCGTATTTCAGGCCATAACCGCGTTCAATGATCCGCCAGTGCGTCGAACCCTTGTGGGCTTGACGCGGCCCCTGATAAGGTCTCAAATCCCAGACCGGGTTGGCGGAATTG
Organism: Thermoguttaceae bacterium; assembly: GCA_031548645.1. GTDB lineage: Bacteria > Planctomycetota > Planctomycetia > Pirellulales > Thermoguttaceae > WRMR01. Next base: position 2,996 of record JAVBQX010000243.1, on the reverse strand, counting down.
GTCGTCGCCGTCGCCATGATATACGGCGTGCAATCCTCTGGGCAGCAGGTTTGACACTTCCCCTTCTTGTTCCAGACGGCGATGGAGCCGCCTTTCAGCGTCCCGAAACAACCTTTGTTAAACAGGACGATTTTTCCATGTTCATTGGTTTCAGGCATCTTCGTCGTCCTCCACGCAGGAACTGAGTACGAAGGTCTCATTGATCCAGCCGACCACCAACTCGTCGCTGTCGTCATAATGTGCGTAGCCGAAGGTCGCGGCGGTCATTTTACCAATGCCGGGACGCTTCCATTGGTGCGGCGAGGCGGTCGGGTCAATATCGTCGGCGAGCGATTCACCTGAAATGGAGTGGGTCACGTTGTAGCGCCATGTCGTCGCGGTTTTTTCGTCACCTTCCTCGCCGCCGCTCTTGGACAGATTGACGGGAAAGACGCCTGATTCCGTATCACCGTGCCCGATACGAATGAGCGCCCATTTTGCACCCGGCCCGTCTTCGATCCAAAGAATGGATGCACCGCCCGTTGATGCGCCGGTAAAATCGTAGGTGTACCCTTCCTCAATGTCACAGGCTTTCGGCTCTTTGTACTCTTTGCCGTCCTCCGGCTCCGGGACATAAACCCGCGCAACAGTGAGCCCTGAAATACAGGCCCTTGCAACGCTGTTGGCCGCCACCGGCTCCTGAAGGACAACAAACTTGCCCTTGTGCCATTCTTCCGGGATCACGCCGCGCAGAACGGGCGTCTGCTGGAAGGCGTCCGCCTGCTCGCGCGGGTGAAATACCGGCCCTTCGACGCCCAATATCTCGAATTGTTCGAGTGGGTAGCCGGTCTCATTGAGGACTTGGACATAGACGCCCTGTTCACCACGAATCGCGGAGGGTTTGTTCTGCGACCGCATATTGGCGACCGCCGCGTCCAGCATGGCGTTATAGGCCGTCGCCGGGATGGTCAGCGGGTCACCGCTCTTGACCTTACGAAATGGATCGGACATAATAGACAACAATCATCAACAGTTATTTTTCAGATACTTCGCACAATTCGAGTCATTATCACACAAAGGAAAAACATGGCACGTTTATTTTTGATCATCAGCATGACGCTTCTCGTTTTCACCACTGCGAAGACGTTGTTTTCACAAGAGCCGGAAGAACAGCAATATGACGAATTAGCCGTCGTCATGTCCGGGCTTTCACCGGAGCAATTCACAGAAATGAGTAAAAAACTTGGCACCATTGAACAAAAATTAGTTAAAACATTGCGTGATGCCGGTTATACAACGATGATAGAACGAGATACATTGGATGATCAGCTTGATCTTTTTTCATCGGCTATTGGCTCACTTGCTCCGGAAATTGAATCGACCATAAAGTCGGTGATTTCGAGCGATGAATATCGAGTCGCACAGGAACGGGTGTTGATTTTTTCGCAATACGCCGATTATGATCAGGTGACAGATATTGAAGAATTAGCTGCCATTGCGGGAACGATCATGCAATTGGATGACGCCTTCAATCCGTCGGCAATACTTGCTTTTTCACCAGATCAGCAAAAAGCGTATCAGTATCTAAAGAAAGAAAACTTGAAAGCCATGGGTGAGATGCAAGTTTCGATGGATGAAATGTTGCAAGAAGCATTGGAATCCGACAAGACAATTCTCGAATTACGGAAAAAATTAGAAAATACAACCGATGAAAAAGAAAAGGACGTGCTGCAGGAACAGTTTTCAAAGACGATTCATGAAAAAATGATGTCGATTGTCAATGACAAAATCACCCCGAAGTTCAGGGAATTACTTAAAAAATCACGGGACGGTTTGCAAAAAATTCTGACGTCGGAACAAAAGGCGAAGTTGGGAAAAATGAAGGAGAATATGCCAGAATCGTTGTGGAAGATCATGCCGGGCAATTACGGCAAAGAACGTCCGTGGCGACCGGGCGAACATTCGTGGCAGCCCGGAATGGGTGCTCCAGATGATCTTGGTAACTCGCTCCGCGAAATGAAACCGGCTCCCAAGGAACGTGGAAGACGATTTCCAGGTGCAGATTGAACATTTCCTGAGTAATCGCTTCAAATCCGACTGGAAAGCTCACCACCCTATACCCAGTGAAGCAAAATTGAGATATGGATAAACCTGTTCGACATACGCGCCAACGGGTCGTTTGACGAGCGCACCGGCATTGCTGTCGGTTTGGTCTTCGTAACGTACCCAAACATAGGCCCAGCCGGGCTTCCAGATCGGGCCGATGTCGCCGACCCAAAGCCCCTGCATGTTCGGGCTGATCGCGAAACGATAGGTCAACTCGACCCAGCGTTCACTGCCTTTGTAAGAGCCCGAAACACCGAGAAACCGCACCTCGTCAGCCGCGAAGCCGCGAAAGGGATAACCGTTCACGCGGCCATAGGCACGATTGATGAACGAGATGTAATTCGACGTGAGAAATTCTGGCGGAAAATAATGCGTTTCGGAGAAGGTACTCACAGCGACGTCAAGGTCGACGCCTTCAACGGAATCCTTTGTAACACCAATCAAACCGCCGAAATACGGTGCCCGGCGTCCGGGCGGTGAGTAAACGCCAATGGTGCGATAGCTGTGGAGAATTTTTTGCTGCGTCCCGGAGATTTCAAACTGCATGGACGAGGGCGGCCACTTCTCCTGGCTGTTGCCGCTGTTGTTCGACAATTGGCCGTAGGACACGACCGCCTCCCATGCGGTCTTGGCGACACGGTTGATGTCCGTGTCCTTGAGCATCCAAGTGCGAAATTTGTTTTCGACGAAACCCAGGAACGTAGTGACCGCCTTGTCGTAGCTGTCGGTTCCCATGATCATATAGGTTCGCGTCGCGCCGCTGGGCTCGCCGTTGAATCCCAGTTGGATATTCGGCGAGTCCCAGCGTTCTTCAATGGTGACTGTTTCTTTTGCCATAAATTTTGTTTATGTTATTAAGACTTGACTTGTTCAATATTAATACTGGCTGTTTTTACGACCCAAATCTTGCC
>JAVBQX010000157.1:0-14526 GCA_031548645.1 Thermoguttaceae bacterium | reverse complement strand
CGGCGATTTTGCAACTCAACCACGTCATGGGGACGGACGTGTATTTTTACGACCCGATCACCAGTTACGAAATTTTGTACGACGGGATCATCTCCAACGGCCAGATCATCCAGGACAAATGCGGGACGACGCATTTCATCGGCAACAAGTCCGACTATTACGGCAATACGACGATCAACAAGGGATATTTTCAACTGGAACGGGGTGCCGTGTTCGGGAATTACGATGCCTCGGTACGGGGACAAACGAACATGAACACGTTCGCTGTCACCGAACATGGGGCCCTCAACGGTGATGGAACATTCAAAGCCGACACAATCAACATTGACGGAATGCTGCTGCCGGGGTTTTATCTCGACAAGGGGTATTATTCCTACGAAAAAGGCGCGAGCCTCCATCTCGACGCGCAAACGGCACTCACCCTCGGGAGCAACACCGTTTACAAGCCGCTCCTCTGGGCCGACGGCGCGGCGAACTTCGTCACGACCTCGGGAGTCACGCCGATCGTGGACCCGGACGCCTCGATGTTCCTGAATTTCCGGCCCGGGCGTTACTCCGGTTCCGTCACGTATGCGTCCACGCTTACAGGATTCGACGCCAACAATGTGACTTACGCGCCCTTCATCAACGCCGGTTATGATTCCGGTTCGGGCGTCATCACCTATGACGGTTTCGTGCGGAATTATTTCACCGACATCGGCATCACGAAAAATCAAAAAGGGGTCGGGGCGGGATTCGATCAACTGATCACGGGCGACCTGAACGATGAAGTTTGGGACTATCTCACCCGGACGGCGATTGCCTGGGAACGGTTCGGCGACCCGTCCTTGCTGAAATTCTATGACGCGGCCTCCGGGGCGCAGCGGGCCAACACGCTCATGATGGCGACCATGTTCCCGAAGGACATCGCATGGAAACAGATCGGACCAGGTTTGCGGTACAACGGGTCTCGTTGCGTGACCGATGACACGCTTTACCGGCTTCAAAACGCCCGACGCGGCGCTCCGGCGGGTTATGGAATCAGCTCGCAAGATATGTGGTTCCAGCCGCATTATCAATCGCTGCGTGTCGGAGGCGACGGAAATTGCGGCGGCTATTCCGTCGACCAGACCGGCTTCCTGTTGGGGAACAACAAGGCGATTTTGCCGGGCACCTATTGGGGAGCTTTCATCGGTTACGCCATGCCGGAAATGATCGCGGAGGATTTTTATGCCAAGTCGCACAACATTTCGATCGGCTCGTTGATCGGGCGACATTTCCAGAATCATTGGGAACTCAAAGCGTGGGGCATCGCCGGTTATCAGCACTACGACATGCGACGCGCGTTCGACCGAATGAATGCCTGCATCGGTTCGGGTGATTGCATTCCGTTCGGAGCGGATACCGATTACGACAAAACGCTCCGTGGCAGAACGGACGGCTGGACGCTGGCCACCGGGTTTGAAATGGGCAAGATTCTCGCGCAACGTCCCTGCCAGTTTTCATGGTTGCGGTATCGCCCGTTCTTCGGTTTCGATTACGAGCATGTCACCCAGGCCGGTTTTTCCGAGCGGGGCGACCATCCTCTGCGGCTCGCCTATCAAAAAGAGAATTTCGATCAGGCCCAATTCCATTTCGGGGCCTCCGCGTTGATTGACACACGGTTTTGCAGCCTCGACGGACGGATCATGTACACCAACGTGATCGGTGGCGACGCAGGCCCGTCTTCCGGCGCGGAATTCGCGACGATGCCCGGTGGAGCGTTCACCGTTGATGGCGTCAATCTCGGTTATCACTACCTGAACCTCGGCATCAACGGTGACATTTATCTGAATGCAAGACGCTCCAAAGTTTTGACATGTGCCTTCGAAACGTCGTTCGGCAGACATTCCCAGTACAACGCCGCCGCGCTCACCTACTCTCAATACTATTAAAGGGATTCTCGTATTGGCAGGAAATAATCTGCATTGCATCACGCGTCCGGCATGTCCCCCATGAGATCGCCGGGCATCGGCTGAATCGGTTTTTTTGAATACCAGACTCATTCATCGTTCTACACTGTTGTGAACTTCTTCGCTGTTATTTCCGTGGTAATGCTATTGGACGTACAAGGCATTGCCGATTTTTGGGCGAAAAAGAAGCGCCGTTCAATCGCATAAAAATGAAATGACTTGATCTGAGGACGGGGCGCAAGGGTGTACGGCCACCAGATTATGGTTGGTCCCGCATATTCCAGATAATTTCGGGTTTCACCCGAAATACAGTACCGTGCCTCGCATTTATTGGAAAATCGAGTTGATTCGAGATATCTGTCCATGTTTTCAGATCATCTGACTTAACACCACTGTAACGCCCTTTGATGTAGCAGTCATAGTAAAGAAACCATGTGTCGCCAATTTTGATTGCCGCCGGTCCTTCAACCCAGTTTTCGTGAGATATGATTTTTGGTAGCGTGAACGGCCCGGTCGGTGAATTGCCGATCGCAAGAACAATATTTTTCTTTGCTTCCGGAGTGAGCGTTTCGTCTTTATAGAACAATAAATACTCGTCACCCTCTTTTGCGAGAAAAGCATCAATCACACTATGGCCAGGATCGAAATATAACCGCGAAGGGGTAAAGCTTTCAAAGTCTTTGGTCGTAGTGTAGTACATTCGATGGTTATAATCATCTTCACTGGATGATTTCGTTTCGGAAAATTTCTCCGGAACCGTTGACGCCCAGAAAATATAAAACAATTCACTGTTATTGTCAAAAAATACTTCAGGTGCCCACGTATTTCGTGCTGACGGTTCATGCGTCATCGCCGGAATTGCCTTTTGCGCGGACCAGTGAGTCAGGTCTTTGCTGCAAGCGTAACCGAACTCCTTTCCAGTCCATGAGGCCGACCAAACCATGTGAAACATTCCATCCGGTCCCTGGCAAATGCTGGGGTCACGCATGATTTTGTCTTTTCCAATCTCCGAGTGCAAAAATGGTTTTCCCCGGTTCAGCGGAGTCCATATGTAACCATCGGTACTCATTGCAAGATGTAACCCGTCTTCACCATTTCCTGTGAAATAGGAAAACAAGTAACAAGGGTTGGTTTCTTCGGTCTCATTCTTTATCGTTACGATGGCCAAAGGAAAAAAATCAATGCTATTCGGCCCATTGGCCTGACGTGTTCCGTCAATGATCAGGGAATCGAATCTGATGGGGTAGTGAATTTTTCCGTCATTGGCCCCTCCCCAATGAATCGCACCTGAACCGTCAAGCGGAAAGGAATGACATGACACACCTTTCTCTGCCATCAGAGGGCCATCGACTTGAAATGTTTGATAGGTGCTGTCCGTAAAACGAAGCCTGAGAGTATTTCCCGACCCGTCACCAATGCAACGAACATTCAAGGACATCGGTTTGCCTGCGAGCCATTCCCGGAATTGACGTTTCAATTCAAGTTTCAGGTACTTCCATCCTTCATCAAATTTATAGTTGACGCGCAATGTGCCATTTTCAGCAAGCTCAATATTTTGCTCGGAACCAACATTGGCATCTCCGTCAGGGGTAACTGACCATCGCTGATTCAATTTTTCCGACGACTGGCCGGTAAAATCATCCACGACAACAATCTTTTGCGTCGATTGAAACACGCAGTTGGTGGAGTCGTTCAGCGAAACCGTGACTTGATACTCTTTTTTCGGATGTTCTTTTATGGAAAAAAACAAATCGACGCATTGGTTCGTTCCGTCAAATGTCGCGTCCTTGGAAAATTCAGCCAGTTCGATTCCGATGGGGTTATCGAGTTCCAGCGTTCCGGAAAAAGGGGCTTGCGAGGGATTATCCATTCGAATCACCAGTTGATCGCCTTCGACAAACGGGGCGTGGATCACAAACGGGGCCGGGGAATACACGTCCGAGACCTGCTTGAATATTTTCTCCGATTTCTCGAATGCGACTTCAACGGAAACGGGGGTGACGCGACGTTTGTCGGGCAGGGGGAAAGGGAATGTCCCGGCGATGTTTTTGCGGTCATGCGGGGAATTGTAAAAGGCAATGGGATAAGAAACCCATTCGGCAACGGCACGCAACAGCGCATTCGGTTGTTCCGGGATCAGATACACCGGCGCATCGGAAAGCATCACGGTCAAACCTTGATCATTCGCGGAGAGTTGCGATAAATTCTCCCCAAGAAAGGAAACTGCCTGGAATCGCCCCGGATCACACGGAATGGTGACCTTTCTGCTTTGTTCCGCCGTCGTCCAGGCGACGAGTCGAATTTCATCGCCACGGTTGAAGAGGAAAACGTAATTTTCCGCGTCGCCGATAAACAACCGTTTATTGAAAGAAAAGCCCCGGAGGGTTTGCAGGAAGGTTTTTGCGGCAAGATAAGCGGACTTGGAATCATAAATCGCCCCGGCTTGATCACGATAATCGTGAAGGGTCGTTCCAAAATGATGTTCCGGTTCCCCGGGATCGGTCCCGTCGTCGTGCCAGTCGTACCAGATGGAAACCGGAATGTCACAGGCCAGATTCGTCAACCATTGGCGGACGAGCATTTTACCCTGTTTGAGTTCATCGAAGCTTTCCCAGCCGGACGAGTAACCCCATTCGGCGGAAAGAATCGGAATGTTTTTGTCTTTGGGAGCATACCGGTCAATCAATTCGCGGAGTTTCGCATATTCCGGAATCACGGTTTCCGGGGTTTGACGCCGGTAGGGATGAACCGACACGGCGTTCCAGTATTCGAGCAATCCGGCCTTGAAACAGTCTTCAAGAAATTTCAAATCCACTTGCGACGTTGCCGGCCCGATATAAATTTCATCCGGCGCGACTCCGCGGATCGCCTTTCCCGTTTCCAGGGCAAGAAGGACATAATCTTCCGTATTCGGCTTGGGCCGCCAGAAATGGATGTTCGGCTCGTTGTACATTTCCCAGAGAATTCCGCGCCCCTTGAAGTGTTCGACGCTGGCGGCGGCCCATTTCGCGAACGCCCGGCGTCCCTCCGGCGTATGGGGGGAAAGGTCATTGTCATAATGGCGGTTCGAATAATCGAGAATGTAAATCGGCCGGATGTTGAATTGATCCAGCGTATCGGTCAGGCGATCATAAGCGGAAAAATCGTAGACGCCTTTCTCTTTTTCGATGGCGTTCCAAAAAAAATCCATGCGGATCATGGTGACGCCCGAGTCGGTCATCATTTCCATTTCACCGGGTTTCGGATCGGTGAAATGGATGTTGAAGCCGAATCCTCCGGGAACGGCTTTCGGCCAATCAGGCTGGTCCGCCGAAAGAAAGGACGATGACAGCAACAGGGTAATACAGAAGAATGCAAGGGTGATTTTGGAAAGCATGTTTTGAAATGGCGTTAAATGAAAAGGTGAAATCCGGCTATGGCAATGTCACGGCTTCCCCGCCGTTGATGGAACCGAGTGCCCCCCAAACGCCATAGGGCGAAGGGCCGGAAACCGGTTGCGCGTGGGACTGGTCGCCGCAATGTACCGAATCGGAAATCAGTCGGACGCTTCCGTCAGCGAACAAGCCGTTGGCCCCGCCGAGGTGGTGGCTGGTCGGGGGGAATACTCCCCATTCGTTTTCGAGGAAGGAATAATTGTCGTTCACTTCCCCCCAGGAACCACGGGCACATGCGGGATTGTTCGGGGGAAGAACCGTCGTGAAACCGGAATAGACCGTTCTCCCGTCAAAAGCGCGGACGCCCCTGGCGACGCGGGCCTTGACGCCGTCTTTCAGGGTGTCCTCGACGGCAATCACGGCCATGCCGCAAGCCGCCTGTGGATTCGCGTGAGCGTTGAGCGTGACCGATTCCGCAAGAACTTCCTTGATGTTTCTGCTCCCGGGAACCGCCGTCACGCCCTCGGCAAAAGCGAGCGTGTTTCCCAATCCGTCGGCGATGTCGTCGATACGATGCCACGTGTATGCCGGAAACATGCCCCGGGAACGCGCGATATCCTTATATTCATCCGCCTCATTGTTCCAGCGACCGCCGTTGTCACGGATGGCGTCGCCCCGGGACGCGAGATAGCTGGACTTGCCGGTTTCGTCGCGTTCGTTGGTGGTGAACGCATGGCCGTCGGACGGGCAGAGAAGCGACGGAATGGAATCCCGTAATCGCGACCGAAACGACGGGTCGCAACCCGCGCCATACCAACCGGCGTTGGCACCGATGGATTCGAAAATCCAGGCGCATTCCCCGGCCTTGTATGAAGTGACTTCGCGATAGACTTCCGTTTGCTCCATGTGGGGCATGAGAAAAAAAATCGCCGCCCAATTCGCCTGGTCTTTGTGCCAGGAGGCGCCCGGCGAATAAACCTCCCCCTGCCCGGCGGGAAAGGCCTTGTGATTATCGTAGTAATTGTGCAGGGCCACCCCGATTTGCCTGAGGTTGTTCGAGCACTGCATGCGTCGCGACGCTTCCCTTGCCCCTTGAATGGCGGGAAAGAGAAACGCGATCATCATGCCGGAAATGACGATCACGGCAAGGAATTCCAATATCGTGAAGGCGCTACGATCCCTGCGATACATCACTACATGACGGAGCATTTAATGTCGCCCTTTGGCAGGAATGTTTCTCATCGGGGACTGCTTGGCAACGGGGGGATTTTTGGCAGCGCCACTTCGTTCGGCCTTGATGTCATAAACTTGTGATTTTTCCACCGTGAGTTCCATGCCTGATGTGTCCGCATTGGTCAGCTTTTGTGCCACCAATGGAACGGGGGCACCATTGACATAATCTTCCGTACCGTCAAGATAAATTTTATAGGTTCCCTTGGGAAGTCCCTTGCCATCGACTTCCGAACTGATGGAGTATGTCCCGTCTTTTTTGATTTCACCGCGGGCCGTGTAATCCGATTTCAAAAAAATCACGGTCCCGTGGTCAAGTGGCGACTGATCGTCTGAGAAGGTGACTCGACCGGAAATTTTCGGATTATTGTTACACCCGATGATAAAGACCGACAAGAGGACAACGCACAACATCATTCTATGCAAAAACATATTCTTTTCAACTCCATATTCGTTAGAAAATCATTCCGTGTCGGACACACGGAATGACATTTAATTGATGAATAGCGTCAAGGAATAGCGACCGCTTTTCCGTCGTTGACACACCCCAAATAGGCAAAATTTGTGACATTTATCGTTGACGAAATACCATGAACGGAACCATCGCCGATAAGGAAGTTGCATACGCCGGTATGAACGCTTCCGAAGAACGGTCGCCAGTTATGCAGATTCATTTCATTGGCTTGTGCGATACCGGGATAAAAATCATAACCTCCGTCATGCAGTCGTGTCGCCCGAAAACTCGGCAAAGCCCTTTCGTCGCCGGTATTCAAAATGGAACAGTCGCCTTGCGTTCGCGAATCGCCTTGTGTGGCGCCGTTTTCGTTGATGGCGCATTTGCCGACATAGCCGAGTGGAATGTGCTTTTCACCGATGACAAGCTGATTGCTTGTTCCATCCGCCCTCCATGCAAAAGAATCGCGAGGTTGCCATGCGTTCCCGTCGCCGCAAGTCCCGGTCACACCCCAGGAAACCCAGTTTCCGCTGAGTTTTGCAGCGCGAAACGGCCCTTTGTGATATTGAAAAGCAGCCCCCGTGTCGTTGCTGCCGATTTGCCAAAACGCTTGACCAGCCCCACCCGGACTATCATAATAACACACCATTGCGTAATCCCCCACCGGGCCGCTACTGACGGAATCCCAGCCGAATTCCCCGTCAACGCTTCCGGAATCCGCCGCCTGACCGGCAGCTCTCCGGCTGGGGCAACATAACCCGCCCAAGCCCGAATGACGTTTTCTGCCATCCACGTCCAGATGTTCATTCCACCAACGATTGCTGAAGCACGCGTTGAAACCGACATCACCGTCAAAATTGGTTGATGTGTATTCCTCGTACAACGGTTGTTGTTCCATATAAGGGTAAATCAAGGGCCACATGGTCAGATGATTATAATAACCATAGCTGCAAAGATAATGATATGTTGCCCAGCCTCCTGATCCGATACATGCCGGCGGTATGCCTTTTCTTGCATCGTGGAAATTATGAATGGCAAGACCGATTTGCTTCAAATTGTTCGTACACTGCATCCGGCGCGCCGCTTCCCGCGCCGCCTGCACGGCGGGCAGGAGAAGCGAGATCAAAATTCCGATGATCGCGATGACGACCAGGAGTTCCACGAGCGTGAAGGCCGCCCTGATGTTGGTTTTTTTCATGAAAGTTACCTCTTTCTTCTAAAAAAACAAGAGTTAAAAACAGATTTATTCAACGGCTATTGAGTATTCCGAAGGGATTGAAACGGATTGCCCCGCATCCAACGTGAATTCATTAGCCTTATCCGCTGATACGGTGATTTGCAACGGCGTCGAGGACCGTTTCGAATATTGTAGTTCGACCGCCATGAATGACTTGGGGATCATGTGGTCCCCATGATATTTCTGCTGCCACTGCACCCAAGCGAGGCGGTCCGTTTTCGGGTCGGGTTCGGACGGTACGGGCTGGGAATGCTCCGAAACGACCTTCGAGACGAGGACTTTGAACGTACCTTCCGGCACTCCCGCATAATGCCCGTTCGTGTACAGGACGGCTTCGCCCGAGGCATTGGTGATCCCGACACCGGACCAGACCGACGTTTCATCGGCACTCACGACGGCGACGACGGCATCGGCCAGCGGCCGGCCTTCCTGCGTCAAAATCAATCTGGTCGAATAAAGCTTCGGCAGGTCTTTCGGTCGTGATTCCTCGTTCATGAAAATGCTCAAACCCGGGAGCGAGTGGAAAAATTCTTTCGAGTAGAACGAGCGTAGATTCAGCTCGGCGTTTTCGGAGCCGGCGGCCTGACTTCTGGGGGGATAGGGTACTTGCATGATATAAAAAAACAACACCAGGCAGGTCAACGCGACGGACATGCCAAAGACCCGGACGACGGTGCGTTTTCTTATCCCGAAAAACGGCAATCTCTTGCGTCGGTTTTTATGTGTCGCCACCGGTGCCGCGGGCGTATCTTTTTGAAACACCTGCTTGTAAGTGTCTCCGAGATCGCCCAAAAAATCCAGTTCACCAATGTTTTCCCCGTCGCCTTTGCCAAGATCAAGGAGGAGGCTTTCAAGATAAATATGTCGCCCGAGAGCACGAGCCAATTCCGGCCGTTCCCGCAAAAAAGTGACGAACGATTCCAATTCCGACTCATCAAGTTCACGATTGATGAACTTGTTGATGGCCAGTTCCGATTGGAGGCGAGGTGATGATTCAGACATAGGCTTCCCCTCCTTGAAGGACCCTTTTGATACACTCAAGTAACTTTTCCTTAATACGATAAACGGCCCGGTACACGGTATCCGAGTTACGATCCATTTGCGCCGCGATTGTTTTGAACGGAACTCCTTCAAAATAATGCAGTTGGATCAATTCTCTTGTTTTCTTGGAAACTTTTTTCAAACATTTTTCCAGAGCTTCCAAATCTTCAGAATAATGTTCTTCCCATCCGTCTTGCTCCGCAATCAGACAAATATGATTAGCAATTTCCTGAAGATTAATAATACTGTGCCGAGATTCGGATTTCCAAAGGGTCTTGGCTCTGTTTCTCGTCATCACGCCCAGCAACATTTTGATATTGCCTTCCAAATCCCAGCCATCTGCGCCAGCCAAAAACTCAACATAAACTTGTTGCACGACTTCATCAGCGAGATGGGGAAACACAACATAACGAAGCGCAACCCCTTTGATATAATTTCGATATGTCAAAAAAAGAGTGGTAATCAACTCTTTTTTATGACTGGGCGAGCAATGATCATCGTTGGTTTGTTTCATGGATTTCCCAATATTATTGAAACACACACCGCTATTCATTTTCAGGACGATATGCCACTCAATATCTAATGAGTGCTTGAAGAGTTTGTTTTCTGACAAAAATTCATCAAAAACGTTTTTTTAATGAATTTTTCACGAAATACAGAAGATTAATGTTTAAAATGTTGTTTATTGCATTAAAAATCAATGCCGCGTTCCGGTTTTTGAGAGTTGATTATGACTCCGAAGTATTTTGCGCATAAATCATTCAGCGCTCGGCGCACTCCGGGCATCGGTGTGGACTGTCAATCGGAAAACAGGAGAACGGCAAGATTCAATTTGGGTCAAGTCCGATAATTAGTAGGGAATTTTTGGGAGCATCGCGAAATTTTTCGGCGGTTTCGACGAGGGAATCGGCCGGGTTGTTGGAGGAGTCGGAAGACCGCCTTGCTTGGGTAACGAAAAAAATCAATTTGAATAACCTAAAATTTATCGTTCGGACTGCGGTTCGTTGAAACCGAGCGAACTTTGCAGCACATCGGTCGCGGCCATGATCGCCCCGCCCGGATTCCCGGGGCCGCGACCATCATCACGCCGAGCAGCATGACGAAACCCGCGAACAGGGCCGGATCGTACGGGAGTCCGTTCATCAGGCATCAGGCAGATCGCCAGCGCCGCATATCATCGCAGTGGTGGCTCAATCACCGATAAGTATGAAATGTCGATTGTTCGACATGCTTGTGATTGTATCCGATCCAGTCCCTTACGCCGAGAATACCTCTCCTTTTGCCCCCTATCTTTTGTCCCGGCTCATTTTTTGGCCATTTCCCATTGTGTGTCCTTCAAATCCGTGGGATAATGCGGCCTTCCCTTCCATTTTACTCGCTCCGCCAAAGAGTTCGCGATTCTTCAAAAATGGAAGCATAACAATGGTTTCTCATTTCAAGCATTCCCCATTTTTCCTGTTTTGTAACTTTTCAAGCCAAATCAAGGCTTATTCCGAAATTCATTGCTTTGAACGAAGAACGGAAAATACAACGCAAAATGCTTTTGATCGGAAATCCGGAAAACAGGCGGGTGACAATGTTTCAGGACGCCCTCATCAAACAGGGACGTAGTCCTGCGACGGTGGTTTCATATCTTGATTTGCTCGAACGACGTGCTTCTCTTTCCGATTATTTCACTCCGGGAATGGCGGCTCGCATCGAATCGCCGGGGGAAAATTTCGACGTCGAACGGGATTTGCTTCGCCGGGGATTTGAGGACGCGGAATCGGAAGGTTCAGCCTGTCTTGATCCCGAAGCCATTGACCGTCTCGCTTATGATTGCGGGCGGATTCTTTACCCCCGTCAATGGTTTCTCGGTTTCAAGCGGTTTTTGACGTCGCTTGCATCGTACCCCGTGCGTTGGATGAACGCACCGGATGAAATCGTGACCATGTTCGATAAAACGGAAACGCATCGGCGTTGCAAGGTGGCGTCGATTTCCGTCCCGGAAGCGATTGATGGCGTGCGGACGTTTGACGAGTTGATTGCCGTCTTGGAAACGTTGGGGTGGAATCGTGTTTTCGTCAAACTGGCTCACAGTTCGTCGGCATCAGGAGTGGGGGCGTTTTATTATTCGAAGCGACACGGCACGATGCGATTGGCGACATCGACCGAAATGGTGCGTGATGATTCCGGCGGGTTGAAACTTTACAATTCGCTGAAAATCCGCACTTACACAAGCTACCGCGATATTGCCGTCCTTGTTGACGAATGGTGCCGTCATCGCGTGCATGTCGAACAATGGCTTCCGAAAGCGGGCCAGGACGGATTGCCGTTCGATCTGCGAATCGTGAGCATCGGCGGCGAACCGTCGCATTCGGTCGTCCGACTGGGACGGCGCAGTCCGATCACGAACCTGCACCTCGGCAACAAACGGGGTGATTTTAAGCGTCTCGCCGAAAGTATGGGGGCGGAAAAACTCAACCGCGTTCATCAAACATGCCGAAACGTCGCCAAATTGTTTCCCGGTTCGCACACGATTGGGATCGATCTGCTGCTCACGCCTCGCTATCAAAAACACTTTATACTCGAACTCAACGCATTCGGCGACCTGCTCCCGAATGTTCATTTTCACGGTCGTGATACCTACGAGCAGGAAATCGTAGCGTGGTTTCAAAAGATTGACAATGGCCGCGACAATTGCTAAAATTTCCGTGTTGTTATTGTGCAAATTCTCATCACTACGGAGAGAAACATGACTTTCAATGAATACGTCGAAACGTTTGCCGGAATGCCGATCAGGGAACATAAACCGGGTGAAGCGATCACTGATTCCAACGTTGCTTGGCGTGTTGCAATTGCCGGGGACGCAGACCAGCCAAACTGCTGGAATATTATGTCCATTTTTTTGATTCAGATGGCTTGGATCATGTAAAAAATCTTGTTTTCGGATGCTGGACCTATTGGGGAGAAGGTGATGTTTCCGTCGTTGTCGACCCGCTGGTCGAAAATGCCGCGAAGCTTCCGAATCTGAAGGCGTTGTTTCTTGGTGACATCACCTTTGAAGATTGTGAAGTCTCGTGGTTGGAGATGGGCGATATTTCGAAACTCTGGGCCGCGTTCCCGCAATTGGAAATTTTCTGGATTCGTGGCAGCCAAAACCTGTCGTTCGGAAAAATCGAACACGCCAATCTCAAGGAGTTGGTCGTACAAACGGGAGGACTCCCCAAGTCGGTCGTCAAGGAAGTTTTGGACGCGAAATTGCCGAATCTCGAACACATTGAACTCTGGCTCGGCGATGAAGGTTATGGGGCCGATACAGAAGTCAAGGATTTTGCATCGCTCCTTGACGGTTCGCTGTTTCCTAAGCTGAAATATCTTGGGCTGTGCAATTCGGAATACGCGGACGAACTCGCAAAAGCCCTTGCAACGTCGGCGATCATGGACCGAATTGAAACGCTCGACCTTTCCAACGGAACGTTGACTGATGAAGGGGCCGAAGCGTTGCTGACTTCCGGAAAACTCAACAACCTCAAAAAACTTGACGTGCATCACCATTATCTTTCCGGTGAATGCATGGCCAAATTGAAAGCGTTGTCTTGCGAAGTCAATCTCGATGATCAAAATGAAGCAGACGGAGACTGTGACCGCTACGTCGCGGTTTCAGAATAATGCCGATATTGAACGCCCGACTGTTGTTTCCCGGTTGCGATTTTTTATTCGTGACGCTCGACACGCTTCGTTATGACGCCGCAATGACGGCACTCGAACGCGGCTTGACGCCCTACCTCGCCTCGCTGTTGCCCGGCGGAGTTTGGGAGATGCGCCACACGCCGGGGAATTTCACCTACTCGGCCCATCACGCGTTTTTTGCGGGTTTTTTGCCGACCCCGATCACGCCCGGCCCGCACGAACGGCTGTTTGCCGCCGCGTTCGCAGGAAGCGAAACGACCGGCGATACGACGTTCGTGTTCGACGAGCCGAACCTCGTCGCCGGGCTTGCCGCGATCGGTTATCACACGATTTGTATCGGCGGCGTCGGTTTTTTCAACCAAAAGACGGCACTCGGTCAAACGCTCGGCAATCTCTTTCACGAACAACATTGGTCGCCGGAATTCGGCGTCACCGATTCCGATTCGACACGGCATCAGGTCGATTTCGCGATCAAACGCCTCGAAGAAATTCCGTGTGACCAGCGTGTGTTCCTGTTTTTGAACGTTTCGGCGACGCACCAGCCGAATTGTCATTATGTGCCCGGCGCGGAAGAGGATTCGCTCGAAACGCAAATTGCGGCTCTTGCGTATGTCGATTCGCGTTTGGGAGGACTGGTTGGCATGATGAATCATCGTGCTGCGCCGTTGTTCCTGATCATCTGCTCGGATCATGGGACGGCTTACGGCGAAGACGGTTACACCGGTCACCGCCTGTCGCACCCGGTCGTTTGGAACGTGCCGTACATGGAAACGGTGCTCCCTCCGCAAAAATTTTACTCCGGCGCAGATTTTGACGCGTTTGTCGAGCAGGGCCCGTTCATTTCATACGCCTATTCCTATCCGCACAAAACGGCGTATCGCAAAGTCGGGCCGCACCGCGAAATCAAGGAGCTTTGGCAAAACGAGCCGCGTGAAAAACTGTCGCTCTATTTCCATATCCCGTTTTGCGAACGGCGGTGTTTTTATTGCAATCTTTTTTCCGTCGCATGTCCCGAAGAATCGCTCGCGGAAAAATATGTGCAAACGATTCGACGGCAAGCGACGGTGTATCGCGAAGAACTCGGGGCAATGTCTTTTGTGCGTTTTGCCATCGGTGGCGGCACGCCGACGTTTTTCAATGAGCGTCAACTCGAATCGCTTTTTGACACGGCAACGAATCTGCTGGGCGTTGACACGTCGCTTGTTCCCATCTCGTGCGAAGTTTCGCCGGAAACCGTGACGCAAGAAAAACTCGCAATTCTCAAACGCAATCGTATTGACCGGATCAGCATCGGCGTGCAGTCGTTCCTGTTCGACGAACGCAAGCGTTTGGGCCGCAATTTTCCCGACGGTTCGCCGCGGCATACTTTGGACATGATTCGCCAATTCGATTTTCCGACGCTCAACATTGATTTGATTTACGGTATCGAAGGCCAAACGGCAGAGAGTTGGGCGGAATCCGTTCGACAGGCGATTGCATGGGCCGCAGAGGAAATTTACCTTTATCCGCTCTACGTTCGCGATCAAACGCAGCTCGGCCATCACGGTTTTCATTGGCCGGACATTCGCGCCGAATCGTATCAAATCG
>JAVBQX010000003.1:0-10780 GCA_031548645.1 Thermoguttaceae bacterium | reverse complement strand
GATGCTCGGTTTCGCGGCCGGGGTCATGATCGCCGCGAGTTTCTGGTCGCTGCTCGCGCCGAGTATCGACATGAGCGCCGAACAATACGGCGCGGCGTGGAAATGGCTTCCGCCGGTCGTCGGTTTCCTGTTGGGCGGGCTCTTTCTTTTCACGTTCGACAAGTTGCTGCCACACCTGCACCCCGGGCTGGACATCAAGGACGCCGAGGGGCTGCCGACCACCTGGCGGCGCAGCGTGCTGCTCGTTTGGGCGATCACGCTGCACAACAGCCCCGAAGGATTGGCCGTCGGCGTCGCGTTCGGGGCGGTGGGAGCCGGCGCGCCCGGCGCCACGTTGGCCGGGGCCATGGCATTGGCGTTCGGTATCGCGATCCAGAATTTTCCGGAGGGCATGGCCGTTTCCGTGCCGCTTCGCCGCGAGGGACTGTCGCCGTTGAAGTGTTTCTGGTACGGCCAACTGTCCGGATTCGTCGAACCGGTCGCGGCGCTGGTCGGCGTGTTGGTCGTGATCGAAATGCGGGCCGTGTTGCCGTTCGCCCTCGCGTTTGCCGCCGGGGCGATGATTTACGTCGTCGTCGAAGAGTTGATTCCCAGCTCGCAGGAGGTCAAACATTCCGACGCGGGCACGATCGGCGCGATGATCGGATTCGCGGTCATGATGACGCTCGACGTCGCGCTCGGTTGAGCTGGAAATTCATCCTGAAGCCGGCTTGGTTTTTATCGTGATGGCATCAAGCCACTGGAACGGGATGAGAATCAGGAAAGGCAGCACGGGCAGCGAAAGCCGCAGGTATTCGTCCTGCGCCCCCGCGATGGCTGTGAAAAGCAGCCCGGCGATCATGAGCCAGAACACGCAAAGCAGTTGCGGCAGCGTACCGGTTTTCCTCCACAAAATCAGGATCCAAACGGCTTCCAGCAGGATGAGCGCGTATATGGGGTAAAACAGCTTCAGCCGCAGGAACTTGCCGAACACGAATCCGGCGTAATCGGTCTTGTGGGCCTTGATGAGCGAATTCGCGTAATCGGCCCGGTCTTTGACGGTCGGCAGCAGGCCGTCGTCGCGAACCGATTGCGAAATGAAATTGATCGGGTCTTCGGGATAGGTCCAACTTCTCGGGCCGCTCAACAGCGCGGGATTGTCGGCCTTGTCCGGGAACGTTTCAAGGTATTCCTCCAGCGCCGCCTTCATCCGCCGCCCGACCGGGGAATCGTCTTTTTGAAACAGCCCCGACTGGAGTACGCAAATATAACGGTTGGAAGCCCCCAAAACGGTGACGTTGAAAATGCCCGTCTTTCGGTACACCTGCTGACTGTAGGCCAAAATCAGGGCGAGCACCGTGATCGCGGTGATCAAGCCGACCATGTCGGTTTTGAAATGCCCCCGTCGCACGAGGAGCCGGAAGCCCCAAAACAGGAACAGGAGCAAAAGCAAACCGAGAAAGGCCGGTCGCAGCATGATAAGCAGGAAAACGCCCAATCCGACCAATATCGCCTTGACGCAGGACGGTTTCTGAAGGTAAACAGCGACGCAGTAAAACCAGATCACCACGGCCGAGACGGAAAGCGATTCGGTCAAAATCCAATTGTTGATCGCCAGGACCGACACGAGCCCGAGATAGGCCAGGGCCGCAAGGGCGACGAGCGATTTTCGCCGGAGGAAACGTTCGGCGATCCGGTAAAAGAAGAACACGGAGATCAGCGAAATCATCCGTTGTGAGAAAACGAGCCATTCATATAGCCGGTCTTCCCCGACCAGGCGGCGGTGCAGGTCGATGAACAGCGGATACACGGGCGTTCGCACCGTGTTGACGTCGCCGGAGCACACGACCGCGGCAAGTTTCGGGGATTCGAGATAGGACGGCACGTCGGGGCTTTCCGCGTTGGGTTCGCCATGTCGTTTGGGGTCAAGCCAACCCTGCGGATCGACGAAACCCCGGAAGAACAGGGCCGCGATCAGGACCCAGAACAGGGGACTGCGCCAAAACGGTTTTCTGCGTTGTGTCGATTTTTGCGTCAATTCCGCCTGGTCATGTTGTGATGCGGACATGGTCTTCCTTTTCTCCCGAAGTCGCGTTGTCGCAGGACGGCGTTTTTCTCGCGATCATCCGCCAGTAGCACAATAGCACGTCCAAATATCGGAATATCAGTATGATGACGAAAGGAATGGCGGAAACGACCAGCCGCGAATATTCCGAAGGCAGTTCGAACATGGTCGTGTGTTGCGCCCCGACGACGGTCGTGAAAACGACACCGGCGATCAGCAGCCAGATCATCGCACATAACAGCGTCGGGCCGCGCCGGCGAACGGTCGACAGGGCGATGGTCACGGCCTCGCAGGCAAGCAGGAAATAAATCAGCCCGAACGTGATGACTTTCGGCGACAGGCGGCCACCGACCACCTCGTGCCGCACGCCGAGGAACTTGCCCAAGGAATATTGTATGTATTCCCACCTGTGATCGCGCAGGATTTGCCGGACGAACGCGGAACGCTGCGAAAGAGGCATGTCGTTCGGTCGGATTCGCCAGAAACAACTCCGGAATGTTTCGTCGGAAAGCCCGTCGGGATAAACCCATTCGTTGCCGGGCGAAATGTCATCGTTTTTACGCTCATGACGATCAATCGCATCCTGGATTTTCGCCATCAGGTCGCGATCCTTTCCTTTCTTATAAAGCCCCGACTGGATGATGATCTGGAACTGGTTGGAAACCGCCACTTCGGTGAGATTGAAAACGCCGCATTTTTTCTCAATCAGGTGGCAGTATCCCAATATCATGGCCAACGACAAGACCGTGCAACCGAATCCCGCCAGATGCTTGCGAATGCCTTTGAAGAAAACGCACGTGACGAGAATCCAGAACAGGAACAGCATCGGGACCAAAAACAGGAAGGAGGGGCGTAGCATCACGAGAAAAAAAGCCGACATTCCCAGCAATGCGGCTTTGAGATACGTCGGACGTTCCAGGTAGATGAAAACCAGGAAGATGAAAAACACCGTGGCTGAAATCGAAAGGGATTCCGGCAAAATCATCTGATTCCAGGCGATCAGGGTCGGTGTCACGGAATAGCACACGATGGCAAACCAAGTACACAACACGCCCAGTTTGTAATGCTCGACGATTCGGCAGAAACAGGGAATGGACAGGAAATAAAGGAGATATTGAACGATGACGACGACGCGACACGCATTGTCGTGGCCGAAAAACCCGCGGGAAAGATAAATCAGGGCCGGATAGCCCGGAAGTCGCAGCGTGTCGACCTCGCCATGCAACAGGGCGGAGAAGGAAAATCGGTCGGCGGCAAGGAGATAATCCTGCGTGTCGCCGCCGACCAGGGGTTGAAAATAACCGTATCGGAATAAAAACAGGCAAAAAACAGCGGCGATCAACATGGCCCAAAACATCGGGGATTGAAAAATCCACGTTCTCCGTCGCTCTGTCGGCTTCCCGTTTTCCTGTTTCGTCAAGGCCGGTGTTTGTTCGTCGGTATTGCTGTTCATATCAAAGCGATCATAACGCCGCGGCGGCGTCGTTGCGGATCCGACTTCAATTCTGTTTTTCTTCGTGATATTCGTCGTCCGTGTTGACGTTCCAGATGTCGTTGACGTTGTCGCCGGCAATGATGTTTCGCGCGGCCAAAAGTCCCGTCAGAATCGAATGGTCCATGTTGTTGTATTTGAACATGCCGTAACGACCGATGGGTTGCAGGTTTTTGATTCCGCCGAGATAATCGCGGATGGTCTTCAGGTGCTTCGGGTAGTCCATGTCGTAAACCGGATAGGCCTTCGGGACGCGGACGATCACGTAATCGCCGATTTTTCCGCGTTCGCAGATTTTGATCTTCGAAACCTCGTCGGCCGCCAGGCGGAACATGTCTTCGTCGGGCATGTTCCAGAATTCGTCGCCTTCGTTGCAGAAATATTCGAGGCCCAGCGTCGTCTTCGACGGGTCGGCCACCATGGAGGGGCTCCAGTTTTTGAAATTCTGGATGCGTCCCAGCTTGACTTCGGGCGAATGGATGTAAATCCAGTTGTCCGGGAAAAGTTCGGTCTGGTTGACGAGGATGTCGACCGTGACGAGACTCCGGTATTTCAGGCTGCGGGTGGTGGCCAAAACCTCTTCCGGCGGGGCCGGATCGAGAATCTGCACCAGTTCGGTCAGCGGGATGCTCGAAAGGAAATCGGTTCCCGCCTGAACCGCCGTGTCGCCGTTCGGGCCGACCGTTTCAACCGAAACGACGCGGCCGTTTTCATGC
Source organism: Thermoguttaceae bacterium (assembly GCA_031548645.1). Taxonomy (GTDB): domain Bacteria; phylum Planctomycetota; class Planctomycetia; order Pirellulales; family Thermoguttaceae; genus WRMR01. Next base: position 6,528 of record JAVBQX010000003.1, on the reverse strand, counting down.
GAAACCTTCGTGACGCGGCGCTGCGTCGTGACGGTGCCTCGCTTTTGCTCGATCTTTGTGCGCATTTCGTCGTACATCATGCCGGGACCGAATTCGGGATAGTCGAACTGGTCGATCAGCGTGGTGATCTTGTTGTTTTTCGGCTTGAACAGCGCGTTCATGACGGCCGAATACAGCGAAAGCCCCTTGATCCGCTGGGCGGCCCATTCCGCCTGGATTTCGGAACAGGGAATGCCCCACACCTTTTCCGTGTAGGTCTTGAAGAAGATCGAAAACAGTTTTTTTCCGAACCGGTTGGAAACCCATTGCTCGAAGGTGTCCTCTTTCGGGCTGGGGCTGATTTTCGCACAGCAATAACTGCCGAGAATTTTCGCCGTGTCGAGAATGCCGACCCCCATCAGGGCGTTCATCGCCGTGAGCGGGTAGTTGAAAAATTTGTTGTTGTAATAGATGCGCGACATTCGCGGCCGCTTCAGGAATTTGTCCCCCAATACTTCACGCCAGACTTGATTGACGTCATCCAGTTTGGTGAAGAAACGGTGTCCGCCGAGGTCGAAGTAGTTGCCCTTGTATTGAATCGTCTTGCTGATGCCGCCGACTTGCGTGTCCATTTCATAAATCGTCGGTGTGACGCCTTGCTTGACCAGTTCATATCCCGCGGCCAAACCGGCGGGGCCGGCGCCCATGATGATAACGTCTTTCATTGTTTCTCCTTAGTTTCCCCAGTCGTGTGACCGATAACTCTGCATTCTGATAATATATATAGCTCACGGTCACTAATGTTGCACGGAATTCTCTCAATATGTGCGATTTCCACAACCGTTGCAAGGGGAACAAAACAACACCCCATCATTGTTCAGTGAGTACAGCAACATTATTGTCATTCGGGTTATTATGCTCAACCACATCTTGAGACAATTCGGCGGCTGCATCATTTTTTTCCGCACGTCGAAAGACGAGATACTTCCGCAGGAAGAAATTCCAAAGAAACGTCACGCCGGTGACAAAGACTTTCGAGAGAAACAGAACTGGTTTCATATCGACCGAAAGCCCGACCCAACCGGCGGCAATATTCATGCTCCAAACGGCGAGTTTCAGGTCGATCAACAGGTACAACAGCGCACATTGCAACCCCATTCCGAGGAATCCAATCGCCGCAAAAGGCACAAAATCACGCTTCACATTGACCTTTTTCTGCCGAAAGACCCATGTGCAACTGAAATAATAATTGAACACCAACCCGACACAGGTCGAAATGACATTGGCGAGAAGGTGGTTGACGCCCCCCCACGCAATAATGGTGAAAGTGGAAACATCCAACACCGCGGCGGCAATGCCGACGATAAAATATTTGTAAAATTCTTTCATGGCGATCGGTAGTAATACGGTCATAACGCAAAGATTGCCGTGGCAAATTTTGCGAAAGTCATGGCAAAGAAAACGCACATTGTAAATTGTTGCAAAAATACCACAAGTGTCTGTGAACAGATGACCACTCAACAATGTACCTGCACAAACTGTGCCGTTCGACTATATTCCCTCGATAATGTGTCGACAAGACAAATTTTCACAAGGTAACGTAATATTTTATTGCCGACACAATCATTCCCGCGGTGGGGGATGGTGCCCCGCCTTGCCGGTCATGGCATTTGCCCCCCCTTTCGCGATTTGTGATCAACTTTTCATTCCGAGCGAATTTCGACTTCGACGCTGTTGCCGAGACTGTTGTGCACGGGGCAGGTTTGAATCGACGCGATGTACTTTTTGCGGTCGTCGGCGTCAACGCTTTCGGGAAACTCGAATTGAAGAATGATTTTCGCAACGTGACGCGGGTTGGCGCCCATTTCCTTTTCGATGGTGATGCGCGTTCCGGCCAGGGATTTGCCCCGTGATTCCGCCATTTTGCCCATGATCGTCACGGCACAGGCGGCCAGCGACGAGGCGAACAGGTCCGGCGGCGAAAAGTCGCGGCCTTTCCCGCCGTTGTCCGGGGGCAGGTCGGTTTGAATTTCAACCCCGTTGCCCGCGTGCCGCAACGTCGTCTGTCCGTCGCCGTGATATGTGCATGAAATAAGTGTCATTGGTTTTCTCCATAAATATTATTGTGACTTGGGATAAATAATATACCATGCCCGAATATCACTGTATATACTGCATCCGCAAAGTGATTTCATGGCGTTCTTTGCCCGCTTCGCGTTTTTGCATGACAAAAACGTTGATTTTTTTATCGGACAAAATATTTTTCAGCGATTCGAAGCAAGCGGATTGCCGGTGAGAATGAGTTTTTTTGCCGACGTCATGTCGCGGATCGGCTTGACCGTTTGATCCGTCAAACGGCAATCCGAGAGGTTGAGCGTTTCCAGCGTGTCAAGCGTCGCAACGATTTCGGCCAATTCCAAGGTCATGGCGACGCCGGAAAGATCAAGCGATTTCAATTCGCGATATTTTTGCAGGGCCTTTGCCCCGTCGACGTTCAAAAGCGACATCCTGAGCGAAAGCGTCTCCAGTTTCGGTCGGACGCTTTCGTTTTCAGCGAGTTTTTCCAAAAACGCACCGGTGACCATCATGCCGTTGACCGCCAACCGCTTGAGTTTCGGCAGTTTTTGAATCGGCGGCAATGCGTCATCGAAAAGTGTCATGTCGCGGCTTAAAACCAGTTGGGCAAGCTTCTCTTTCCAGCGTGCCGTCTCCAACATGTTGGCAAACGCTTCCGGCGAAACCATCGTGTCCTCAAGCGTCAACCCCGCCAGGTTCGGCAGTTGCGAAACCGACTCAAGCGTCTTGTCGCTGACGGCGAAACCGCCGATTTTCAGGTCGGTCAGCTGCGTCATCCCGGCGATCAGCGCGTAATCCTCCGGCGTCAATCGGCTGCAATCCCGCACGTCAAGGGCCGTGACGGTTTGCGAGCGGGCCAACGCTTCCAGCGTTTCGCGACCGAGGTTCATTTCGATCAACGCCAGGTTGCGCAGGCCGGTCACCTCGGTAAACGATTCTGCGGCCCGGTCGGTCACTTTTGCGCACCGTCGAAGCGTCAGGCGTTTCAGTTCCGGCAAAGCCGAAAGAATCTTTGCGAGGTCGTCATCCTGCAACACGGTGTCCTGCAGGAACAATTCCTGCATTTTCGTTTGCGAGGCGATGTTCACAAGCGTTTCCCGAGAAATTCCGTTCCCCGCGACGCGAAGTTTTTTCAGGCCGGGAATCGCAAGGGCCGCCTGCAAAACCGTGTCATCGACCGACGATCGCGCCCGGGCGAGATCGACCCCGACCACCGTTCCGACCGCATCACGTTCCACAATGCCAAACGCGGCTTCGATGGCGGCAACGGTTTCGGGATTGGGCGTGACCGCCGACGGTTGTTCGTTCGTCGCGGCAGACTGAGGAACGCCTGTCGCTTCCTGTCGCGGAGAACATCCCGGCAACATCAACAGGCACAAACAGAGGTAAAACAATCGGGTCATCACATCGGTTTCCATATTTTTACTCTCACCAATGAACTGTTCCGCATCGGCAATTTTTTCACCCCCGCGATAGTTCCGTCCATATATCAATGATGGCTTGAAGCTGGTGGGGTTGGTGCTATAATTTACAGCAGTTTGGGATACTGGGGCACAATTTCCCCCGGCAGCAGTTTACGACTTTGCTTCAACATTAGTGACATCAGGAAGTTGCGTAAAACTCTATGAATCTCCAGTGGACTGGATTGCGAACGCAAAACAATCAAGACGCCGAACCATCACTGCAATGTACTGTTAAATCAACAGTTTACGTTACAGTGATTTTTTTTGCGCGCGGCTTGGAATTGAATTTGAAGTTAAATGTTATCACCCGGATGTCAAGGGGAACAATAAGCCGAGGTTGCCTGTTTTCAAGAATTCCGTCATTACGGCGTTCCGGCTTGTGTTGAAACGCCACCCCGTTTTTCACCATTCACTATTAGTTTTTAGTTATCTCCCATGTTCAATCACCTGATATTGTTTTCGTTGCATAACCGGCTGTTGATCCTGGTGATCGCGGTTCTGATGCTCGTCGTCGGGGTGTACCAGGCGACGCGGATACCGATCGACGTGCTGCCGAATCTCAACCGTTCGCGGGTCATCGTCATGGCCGAATGCCCCGGCATGGCGCCGGAGGAAGTCGAAACGCTGGTCACCACGCCGCTTGAAACCGTGCTCAACGGCGCCAGCGGAATGCAGGCCCTGCGCAGCACGACCTACGAGGGGCTGGTCACGATTTACGTCGAATTCGACTGGAACGTCGACGATTTTCGCGCCCGGCAGATCGTGTCCGAACGTTTGCAGATCGCCCGCGACCGGCTGCCGGAAAACATCGTTCCGCAAATGGCCCCGATGGCTTCGGTCATGGGCCAGATCATGATGCTCTCGGTGCGCGACGTCGAGAACAAAATGTCGCCCATGGAACTGCGAACGACCGCCGATTGGGTCGTGCGGCAACGTCTTTTGGCCGTGCCGGGCATTTCGGAAATTTTCGTGCTCGGCGGCGACGTGCGGCAATACCAGGTGCTGATCAAGACCGGCGAACTGGTCAAATACGGCGTTACGCTGCAGGAAATCGAGGACGCCATCGCGTCGAGCAACCTGAATCTCACCGGCGGTTATTTGCGGCAGCAGGACGACGACCAGCGACTGGTGCGCATCATCGGGAGATTGAACTCGCTCAACGACTTGAAAAAACTCGTCGTCAAACCGGGCAGCGCGATGCCCGTCGCGCTCGAACGCGTGGCCGAGGTCGTCGAAGGGGCGGCGGTCAAAATCGGCGACGCCTCGTCGTACACGAAGGACGGAAGCGGCGAAATCCGGGGCGGGCCCGCCGTCGTGCTGACCATCGGCAAGCAGCCGACGAGTGACACGCGACGCCTGACCGAACGGATCGGCGGGGAAATCCGCAATATTGAAGAACTTGTGCAGCGGGAACACCCCGGCTTCCGCATCGAGGAATCGTACGCGCAGCAGCGTTTCATCGACCTGGCGATCAAAAATGTCGAAGAGGCCCTCTGGCTGGGGGCCCTGCTCGTGTTCGCCGTGCTGGTGCTCTTCCTGATGAACGTCCGCACGACGCTCATCACGATCGTCGCCATGCCGCTTTCGATCGTGATCACCTGCATCGTCTTCGCGTATTTCAACCTCTCAATCAACACGATGACGCTCGGCGGATTGGCCGTGGCCATCGGCGAACTGGTCGATGACGCGATCGTCGACGTCGAGAATATTTTCCGCCGCCTGCGCGAAAACTCGCAATCGCCGGCGCCGCGTTCCAACTTTCTCGTCGTCTTCGAGGCAAGCCGCGAAATCCGCAATTCCATCGTGTACGGCACGGTGATCGTCACGCTCGTGTTCATTCCGCTGTTCTTCCTCACCGGCATCGAAGGGCGGCTCTTCCAGCCGCTGGCCACGGCCTACATCACCTCGCTGCTCGCCTCGCTGGTCGTGTCGCTGACCGTCACGCCGGTCATGGCCTATTACCTGCTGCCGAAAGCCGCACAAAAACAGGGGCACCGCGACGGCCTCGTGACCCGCACGGTCAAGGGCGCGGCCGGCGCGGCGATCCGCGTCAGCCTGACCTTTCCGAAAACCGTGCTGGCCGTTTCGCTGCTGCTCACCGTCGCGGCGGGCGTCGCGTTTCTCGGGCTCGGACGCGATTTCATGCCGCCCTTCAACGAGGGCGTTTTGCAGGTCAACGTCGATCTCCCGCCGGGGCGCTCGCTCGAAACGACCGTCGCGCAAAACGAGGAACTGACGCGGCAACTCATCGCGGTCGACGGCATCGTCGGCGTACTTCGCAAGACGGGCCGGTCCGAACTCGACGACCATGTCGTGCCGGTCAACACGACCGAATACATCTGTAACATCGACCCGAACACGCCGCGAACGCTCAACGAGATCATCGCCGACGTCGAACGGCTCACCTCGCGCGAAAGCATGGCCGGCACGGTCAGCTTTTACGACCAGCCGCTGCAACACACGATCAGCCATTTGCGCAGCGGCGTCCGCGCGAAAATCGCGGTCAAACTCGCCGGCGCCGACCTGGGCGAACTGCGACGCCGCGCCGAACGAATCAAGTCGCTCGTCGAAACCGTGCCCGACACGGGGGCCGTTCGCATCACGCCGCACCCGACCGACATCAAGCAGTTGCAGATCGTGCTCGACCGCGACCGACTGCTGACCTATGGCCTGACGCCGGACGACGTGAGCCGGTACGTGCAAATCGCGATGAACGACGACGTCATCACGCAGGTCGTCGACGGCCAGCGTTACATCAACGTCGTGGCCCGGCTCGGCGACGAATACCGCGAAGACGTCCGCGAACTGCGCCACCTGCCGATTCCGCTCGCCTCCGGCGGTGAGGTGCCGCTCGAAGCCCTGTGTTCCCGGTTTGACCCCGAAGCGGCCGGGCCGAGCCAGATCGAACACGAAGGCGGCCAGCGGCTCATTCTCGTGCAGTGCAATCCGGCCAATCGCGGTTCGGTCGACGTCAAGAACGACATCGAAGCGGCGTTGGCGCCGGAGCTCA
>JAVBQX010000241.1:0-12909 GCA_031548645.1 Thermoguttaceae bacterium | reverse complement strand
CGGAGTCGCGGGGCAAGGGCATATCTGGAATTGTGTATGGAGGTACTCGAACGTGTCTAAGGAAAAACGGCTGGGACGTGGTCTCGAAGCTCTTTTGGGAAAAGTGGCCGCACAGGCGCAAATGGATGCGGAAACCGGCGTGACGGATATGGATTACGCGCCGATGGATTTCACGCAACCGGCGATGGAAATCGCGCCGCAACGGCAAGTGATCGCCGAACCGGTTCCGGAAACGGACGCGGCGCAGCAACTGCCGGAACGGAAAGTCGACGTGCTGCTGATCGACAAAAATCCCTACCAGCCGCGACTCGAATTCGACCAGGCCGAGATTCAATCGCTGGCCGACAGCCTGCAAAGGCACGGGCTTTTGCAGCCGCTCGTCGTCCGCAGACACGGCGATCGCTACCAGTTGATCGCGGGGGAACGCCGCCTGCGTGCCGCGCTCAAGGCCGGTTGGCGCGAGGTGCCGGTACACGTGCTCGAAGTCGACGACCGCCAGATGGCCGAATTGGCCCTGACCGAAAACCTCCAGCGCCGCGATTTGAACGCCATCGAAAAGGCCATCGCGTTTCAACGCTACCTCGACACCTACGGCGGGACGCACGAGGAATTGGCCAAACGTCTCGAACTCGACCGCTCGACCGTGACGAACTTCCTGCGGCTGCTCGACCTGCCCGAACAGGTGCGCGAAATGCTGCAAAGCGGCGAAATCACGCAGGGCCACGCCAAGGCGATTCTGCCGCTGGAGGAATGGGAACAGATCGAAGTGAGCCTGCTCATCCGCGACGAAGGCTGGAGCGTCCGCCAAACGGAGCAGTATGTGCGCGACCTGCAGAACGGCGTTCGCGAAGGCGAGGACTGGAACGTCGTGGGAACGCCCAAACCGAAATCGCCGAAGGAACAGGACGACCATACCGCGTCGCTCGAACAGGAGTTCCGCAACACGCTCGGCTCCAAAGTCAAACTGACGCACAACAATCGCGGCAAAGGCAAGCTGGTCATTCCGTTCACCACGCATGACGAATTCGACCGCATTTACCAGCTCATCTGCCAGCCGAAGAAATCCCGCATGCGCGAAACCGGCTGATGGCAGGGCGGTCATGATGTGATTTTCAGCGGAGACTCTCTCCGCAGGCGGATGAGCTTGGGGGGGGGGTACTCTGGCGGGGCTGACGGAATATCGGGATTTACCGGCGATTCATCTTGCGCAGGACTTATTGGCGAAAGCCTAAAAACCATTCGGAGAAAATAGCCATTTTTATTGAATCACTGGCCGGAAGCACTTTCTTTTGATCACCCGTTACTTCTGCAAAATCAGTTGATAAAAAATTAAAATGGATGTGTGGCATAATGAGGGCGTCAACGAGGGATATGAATCAGAGCCGCGATAGTCATGGAGCGATCGGATTCAAAGAGGTTTCGTTGCCAGGAGTTTCAATCGGCCCGGGGATTGCGCTGCGTTTCATCCCCGGCTCTTTGTTATTTGATGAAACAAATTCTCTCTTGACCGCTCACTGATCGAACATGGCGTCGACGAAGGGGTCGGGCTCGAAAATGACCAGGTCGTCGGACGATTCGCCCACGCCGACGTACTTGACGGGCAGATCGACGAGGCGGCGGATGGCGACGACCACGCCGCCCTTGGCCGTGCCGTCCAACTTCGTGAGGATGATGCCCGAGCATTTGACGATTTCGGTGAAATGCTTGGCCTGCGAAATGCCGTTCTGGCCCGTCGTGGCGTCGAGGACGAGAATGACCTCGTGCGGGGCGTCGGGAATCTGCTTGCCGATGACGCGATAGATTTTTTCCAGTTCGCGCATCAGGTTCTGCTGTGTTTGCAGGCGACCGGCGGTGTCGATGATGCAGACGTCGGCCCGGGTATCAAGGGCTTTTGCCACCGCCTGGTGCGCGACGCTGGCGGGATCGGTCCCGGCGGGTCCGACGACGATTTCGGCACCGAGCCGTTTGGCCCAAACGGTGAGCTGTTCCGTGGCCGCCGCGCGAAAGGTGTCGGCCGCGCCGAGCACCACCTTTTTGCCGTCCGCGATAAAAGCCGAAGTCAGCTTCGCGATCGACGTCGTTTTGCCACAACCGTTGACGCCGCAAACCATGACGACCGTGGGCCCGTCCGCGACGAAACGGATCGGCTCCTCCGGCTGGGCCATGAGCGATTTGAGCTTGGCCTTGATCACTTCGAGCACGTCGGCCATCTGCACGACGCGGCCGCGAAACTGCACGCGAACCTCGTCGACGGTGTCCTGCGCGGAAGCGACGCCCATGTCGGTCTTGATGAGCATTTCGAACAATTTGTCGAGAAACTCCTCGTTGACAAGTTGCCCTTCCGATTTGAAGAGGTCGCGGATGTCGGTGTTGAGGAGCCTTGCCGTTTTGACAAGTCCCTGCTTGATTTTATCGAAAAAGCCCATATCGCCCTCGCTATGTATTTTGGGAATAAAGAACGCATTATGGTAGCAAATTTCAAGGATTCGTCAAGTACGAAAAGGCTGCTCCGGCGTTGCGTAAATATTGGGGGGATTTTTCTCAGAATCGCATTTTCATTGGCATTTCCGTATCATTTGATCAAAGTGACTTACGGTTTGTGACGATAATGCTTGATGTAGTATTTTTTTCTTGTCGTGAAGTTTGTGTCTTATATCGCGGATCGCAATAACGCCCAATACAATCATAAATTTTCCACAATTATGAATTTCTTTTCATATTTCACACGTACCGCCATCATGACATTTTTGGTATCCCTTGCCATGACATGGGGTTGTGCCTCGACACCGCAAGCACTGGTTCCAGCTTCGCACCAAGTGCAAGGGTTGGCCATCGTTCCGCAAACCGAGGCAGGTGAAAAAATCCTCGGCGGGAAGCAGCCGCGAATCGTTCAAGAATCAGCACAGCAGACGGCATTGTTTTCCGCACTGGAAATGAACAAAACCGATGCACCCGTTTCCAGCGTCGACCTGGTTTCGCACGATTTCGTCGTCAAGTGGAAGCTGCGCAACAACGAGGGAATGGACCGCTCGCAGCTATATCTCCGGCTGAACAGTCCGAAAACCTTCATTTACGAGTCCGACCTTGGCGGCTCGACGAAAAAATACGTCATCAAAATGGAAGCGGAAGACGCCCGAACCGTCTGGAACGCCGTCGGCATCACCCCGCCGGGCTTGGAGTCGTAATTCCCGGCATTCTTTCTTCTAATTTTGCACAAAAAGTGAAAATTCGTGTTGACTTGTGACAGCAATTGCTGTATCATGAAAACATGAGATGTATACTTTTGTGCGAAAATAGGAGGCAAAAATGCTTGACGAACAGGTGCGAATCGCCCCGACCGAGTGGGAAATTCTGGAAATTCTCTGGGCCGGCGCCCCGCTCAGCGCGGCGGAGGTTTTTGACCGTCTGCCGCCGGAAACCGATTGGACGGTCAAGGCCGTGCGGGCTTTTCTCGACCGCCTGATCCAAAAAAAGGCCGTCACCCGTTATAAGGTGCACGGCATTTTCGTGTTCGAGCCGCTCATCGAACGCACGAAATGCCTGCGGCAGGAAAGCCGTTCGTTCCTCGACCGATTTTTCCGCGGCAATCCCGTCACGATGATCAGCCATTTCATCGAACAGGACCAGCTTTCGGAAAAGGACGTCGCGCGGCTCCAGGAATTGCTCGAAGCGACGGAACACCGGCGCCAGCGCCGGGATCGGGGGGCGACATGAACATCGTGTTCAACAACCCCGGCGGTCAGGCCGCGCTGGTGACGCTGCTCGTCGAAATCGCGTTTTGCCTCGCGTTGATTTTGCTGGTCCGCGCGATGTTCCGCCGCGTGATCGGGCCGGTCGGCTGCCGCCTCTTGTGGGGCGTACTGATCGTGCGCTGCCTTGTGCCGGTTTCGCTTCCCTCGCAACATCACCCGGTCACGCATTTGCTCAACGCGTATCAACTGCGGCAGGATCGACTGCTGACGAAAATCGATCCCACTGAAACCACTGTCGCCGAAACCAGAGCCATAAGCGTAAGCGAGGGACAGGGAAATGCAGAACGCAGAATGCAGAATGCAGAATCCGGGGACGCCGAAACCGGAGCCGCGACAGTCATGGAGCGGTTGTCCGATGTGCAACCGCAAATCATTGAACAAGCCGAAACCGGAGCCCGAAGCGTAAGCGAGGGACGGGAAAATGCAGAACGCAGAGTGCAGAATGCAGAATTTGGTGACGCCGAAATAAAAACCGGCGTGACCGCCCTACCTGTTGCAACAACGCAACCCATCGAACAAACCATCACGCACGAAAACGGCGGTTTCGGCGAAACCGCCCTACCTGTTCAAACCGCCGCACACAAACACGTCAACATCGGCGGGATATTGTTCGGCGTGTGGGCGACGGGCTGCGTCGCGTTTCTCACTTTGGCGGTCGTGCGGAACCGTCGCGTGGTGCGTGCGGCATGCCGAACGCCGGAACCCGTGCCCGACTGGGTGCAGCGGCTGTTTCTCGAATGCCGCGACCGCCTGAAACTCCGGGTTTGGCCCGTCCTGATCGTCACGCGACACGTGCGGACGCCGTGCCTCGTCGGGGCGATCCGGCCGCGCGTGCTGGTGCCGAAACAACTGCTCGACGAAAGCGACCCGGCCGGCGTCCCCTGCGGCGACCTGTCGACGGCGCTGCGGCATGTTTTTTTGCACGAGCTGACGCACCTGAAACAGGGCGACATCTGGTTTTCCTGGTGCTGGACGCTGGTCATGGCCCTGCACTGGTTCAACCCGCTGCTCTGGTGGGTCGGGCGGCTGGTCGGCTTCGACTGCGAAGCGGCCTGCGACTACCGCGTGCTCGAACGGCTCGAACCGGGCCGACACGCGTCCTACGGGCGCTCGCTGCTGGAAATCATGCGAAAACTCAATGCGCCGGTGGTACGTTCCCCCGGCTTCAGCGCGATCATCGAAGGCAAAACAAGTTTTGAAAGGAGATTGGTCATGATCACAAATTATCGCAAACACACCTGGAAACAGACGCTGGCCGCCGGGGTGACGCTCACGCTGCTTTTGGCCGCGTCGCTGACGACCTTCGCGCAGCAGAAGCCGGAACCGATTTCGGCGGACAAGGCGAAGATGATCGGCTACGTCGAAGACTTTTTCCTGCACAACTACCGCGACGTGACGATGCGCAAATCGCTCGAATGGGGCGACATCGCCACCGACGACAAGGGCAACGTCACGATCCGCTACAAGTTCGAGGCCCTCATCTGGGACAAGGAACGCCTGATCCTGTGCGAGGATTTCACCTTCGACAAGGAAGGAAATTTCGTCACGTCGAAGAAGGTCGACGGCTTCCCGCAGGAGAAGGAAAAGCCGGACACCTCGACGAAAGAGGGTCTGCAGAAACTGGTCGAGAAGTTCTTCTCGCAGAACTATCGCGACATCACGGCGCGGAAGACGCTTGAATGGGGCGAGCCGCAAACGCTGGAAAACGGCAACCGCAGCATCCGCTACAAATACGAGGCCACCATCTGGGACAAGGACGTTGTCCTGAAGGATGAGACTTTCACTTTCAAAAGCGATGGCGAATTCGTCTCCGTGGAGGATGTGAAAAAGGCGAAGAAAAGCAATGACGTGCAGGCAGTGGATGCAAAGAATGAAAACACTGTCGTCCCAGGTTACCCGAAAGAGGAATACGCGGAACTGGAAAAACTGGCCGATGAACGGTTCGACCTGGAAATGGACAATGAAAAACTCAACTTGGAAATTAATACCGCCAAAGAGAAAATTCTCAATATTGACAATAACTCTCCGTCGGGATCAGAAAAGAGCAAGGCGATTCAGGACCTGGAAACCCTCATAAAAGAAAAAACAGGCCTGATCCAACTGAACTTGAAAAAGATGGAGCGTGGCGAAACGAAAATGATGTTGAAACAGCGCCAGATTGAGGAAAGACTGATGATGTGGCAGCTCGCGCAGGAAAAACAGCAAGCGACGGTCGACCTCCGCATCACTCCCGCCCCGCAGGAAATGGATGAAGCAAGCCCCAAAACGCAGGAGAAATTGCTGGGCTTGCAGGAGATGTTGCGTGATCTCAAACAGGCAAAAATTCAGGCAGAACGTGAGTTGTCTGAATATGAATTGGTCAGAGGTGAACTCGCCGCTAAAGCACTGAAAGAGATCGACAACAAGGACATTTCCAAAGAAGAAAAAAACAAGCAGGAACGTGAATGGTATGAAAAACAGGGAAGCCATTATCAAGCCATGCGACAACGTGCCATTGAATTGGACACGGAAGTCAAGACGATTGAAAACGAACTGGAACATCTCAAGGCGGTCGAGCAGTTGAAGCGTGATTTCGGCCCGCGGCCGCAATCGCCGCGGCAAGTTACTTCGCCACGGTGACAAGGGTCGCCGACCTGAAGTACCTCGCCGAACGCTGGACGCGTGACGGAATGGGCGGGGATCAAGTCAAGGTGATCGTCATTCGCGACAAGCAACTGCTTCAAGGCCATATCCCCGTTCCGTTGAAGTAGGGTGCCGCAATGGCAGCCGCGAACGAATCGCAGCGGAGTGACCGGGGAGAGGAGTCGCAAGACGGAATACACGTTGATTCCCGAAAGGTTGAGAACCGCATACGCCAAACACGTTCACCGAAACGGACACGCCCCTCTCCGGTCACTCCGTTCGTTGCACTCACTGCGTTCCCGGCTGCTGCTCTTGCACATTGTTTTTTGGCGAAAGCCTGCCCTGTCCGGGGATTGCGCTGGGCATTTGTCGTCGGGCAAGCCCGACGGCTAAGAATGAACTCCACACTCCAAATTCCACACTCCAAATTCCACACTCCACACTGCCTTGTCCCTCGCTGACGCTTCGGGCTCCGGTTGCGGCGGTCCTACGCTTCGGCGTCGAGTGTGTCGGGATTGAAGAGCGACTGCATGGTCGCCATTTCCTCGGCGGTCAGCAGCACTTCGCCGACGCGGACGTTTTCGTCGATGCGTTTCGGGTTTCTCATGCCGCACAGGACGTGCATCCGGTCATATTGCGAAAGCACCCAGGCGAGCATCAACTGGCTGACGGTCAGGCCGTGCCGCTCGCGGATCGGTTGCAATCTTGCGAGCGCGGCGTTGATTTTCGCGATCCGTTCCGGGGCGAACTGCGGCGCGTAATTGCGGAAATCCTTTTCGGCGAATCGCTCCGCCGGGTCAAGCGTGCCGGTGAGCAGGCCCTGCTCCAGCGAGGTGTAGGCGAGAAAACTGATCCCTTTTTCGCGGCACAGATCAAGTACGCCATTGCGTTCGACCGAACGGTTCAGGTAGGAATAATATTCCTGCGTCGAGGCGAGCGTCCCGGCGTCGCAATATTGCCGCAACTGATCGCTTGTGACGTTGGAGCTGCCGATGGCTCGGATTTTGCCCTGGTCGCGCAGTTTTTCGAGCGCGGCCATCGTGTCGTCGATCGGCGTCGTCGGGTCCTGCTGGTGCGTCTGCAAAAGGTCGATGTAATCGGTCTTCAGCCGCTTGAGACTGGCCTCGACTTCGCGGACGATCGATTCCGGACGCAGGTAATTGTATATGCGGTACTTGCCGCCTTCGAAGCTGGGGAGTTCGCCGTCGGTGTAAAAGAAAAGCTGCCCCTGGCCTTCGGGCCAATCTTCGGTCGACCAGAGCGAGCCGCATTTCGTGGCCAACACAACCTTGTCGCGCCGCCCGGCGATGGCCTTGCCGACGATTTCTTCAGCGCGACCGTTGCCGTACAGCGGCGCGGTGTCGATGAGATTGATACCCGCGTCGACCGCTTTTTGAATGGTCGTGACGGCCGCCGCTTCGTCGACGCCGCCCCAGAGCCAGCCGCCGAGCGGGAATGTGCCGAAACCGATGACCGACGCCCTGATGTCCGTGCTGCCGAGATTGCGATATTGCATGGTGCTTTCCTGTCGATGGGGTGTATTGACGAAAAATGATGCGACTCATTATACCCGCCGCGATTCCGCAATGCAATCGTTGCGAACGTGTCACTTGTCTGCGAGATTGTTTCGCACGATGACGGCGTTGCGTTTCAGGCGAGCGAGACCGAGTCGCATGAGCGGCGTACCGTCGCATTGGCGGCGGAATTCGTTATCGTCGAGTTGTTCGATTTGTACCAACGACATCAGCCCCGTCGCGAGCTGTTCCCGCAGGTTGAGCGAGGCAAAATCGTCCGACGAAAGCGAGGGCGATTCCGGTAAATCGACCGCGTCCGGGCTCGGGCGAAATTTTTCGTGCGGCTGGCAAGTCGGGCAGCACGACCGGAGTTGCGGCGGATTTTCGTCGTGTGTGGCGCGCGGCCGATTGAACGGACAAACGCTTTGACAGGTTTCGCAGCCGAACAGGCGGTTGCCGAATCGGGCGGCGATTTCGGGCGGGATGTCGTTTCCCGCGTATTCGATGCTCCAAAAATTGATGCACCTGCGGGCGTCGAGGCGGTACGGCGTCGCGAGCGCCCCGGTCGGACAGGCGTCGACGCAGCGCCGGCACGTGCCGCAAAACGAACGGCGTTCCGGTGCGTCGAAATCCGTCGCTGGTGAAATCGTCGAATCATCGGCTGCGCCGCACAGTTCGGCGGTCGAAAGGAGCATTCCGAGAAAAAAGCGGCTGCCGTGTCGGTCGCTGATGAGCATCGTGTTTTTGCCGGACCAACCGAGCCCCGCCCGGGCCGCGTATTCCCGTTCAAGAATGGGGGCCGTATCGACCGCGATGCGCGTTTTGTTGCCGGGAAACAGAGCGTGATGCGTTTCGGCGAGTTGCCGTAATTTCGACCGCACCACATCATGATAATCAAGTCCCCGGGCGTATTCGGCGACAAGTCCGAACCCGTCCGGCACCGTTTTCGGCGGGCGAGACGTCGGAGGGTTGACCGCGGCATAACCCAGCGCGACGACGATCAGGCTTTTCGCGCCGGGCAGAACCGCCGCCGGATGACGCCGGGCATCGCGATGTCGCACAAGGTAGGTCATGCCGCGGTTTGCATCGCCTGTGTCCGTGTCGCCGTGCATCCGATTGTCGAGCCAATCGTCGAAGGCCGGAAACGTTGTTGCCGGTTCCGCGCGGCAAACCCCGGCCGGTTCAAAACCGAGTTCGCGGGCCTTTGCGAGCAGTCGTTCCGTCCGGTGATCCTGGGGCATGATTCGCTTCTTAATATTGCGATGATGCAATAAACACATTCATCTTCCTACCCCGCGTAAAGGAGACCGGTCAGGGTGTCCTGCATCTGCTCAATCTGTTCGTCGCCAGGGTCGGTCACGGGGACGCGATAGCTCGTTTCCCGCTTGGGGCAGTACACGACCATTGTTTTTTGACCGGTTTCACCGTCCGTTTCCTCTTTTTCCAAGCGGAAAATCCGCCGCCGGATCAACAGCAGCACGAGCACATAACGCATGTCCTGTTTGTCGAGCTGGTCGCTCAACTGGTCGAACAGGTTGAGCAAAATGTCGTTCGGGGCGAGCTTGACCTTATTGTCGTTCGGGGCCGGGAGCCGCGATTTCCAATAGCCGATCAATTCGATCGCATCGTCCGTGGGCGGACCTTCCCAACCGTCTTGGGAATAGTCGAGCCGCCGGATATCCCCTTTTTCCGCGAGCAGCACCGAATAAAACCACTCGCCGGGCTTCAACTCGCGACTCGTGGCGGCGCAAATCCGTGAACATCGCGGGACTTCAAAATTGACCATAAGCGTTTTCTTTGCGGGGAGATCATTCAATAATGGCAGCCCGGAGCGTAAGCGACGGGTATTATCTTGACTTGACGTTCGCTGTTCCGACGGTGGGCACAAATACTCTGACGCGTATCCCGGCGAAAAAGTAAAACGTAGTATTCGTGTTTTACCCGTCGCTTACGCTCCGGGCTGTCATTGAACATTTCGACGAATACAGTTTACCCGTTTTTCCGCCCGGGGGCAACGGGAGAAGCCGCGGAAATACGGGCCTCTTTCCGCTCTGGCAATGGCGATTGGTTTATGGTAGAATACACGGTTGCATTTCAGTCGCAAAAGCCAGTAGAGGACCGTCTCGCAACCGGAATTGAAAATACACGGAAGCATGCAACCGATCCACATCGAAAAAGCCCAGGTTCACAACCTGAAAAACGTCACGCTCGACATTCCGCGCAACCGCCTGGTCGTCATCACCGGCCCGAGCGGGTCGGGGAAAAGTTCGCTCGCGTTCGATACGATTTACGCCGAGGGCCGCCGCCAGTACATCGAAAGCCTGTCCGTTTACGCGCGACAGTTCCTGCACCAGTTGGAACGGCCCGACGTCGAATACATCAAGGGGCTGCAACCGACGATTTCGATCGACCAGAAGAACAGCGCGAACAATCCGCGGAGCACGGTCGCGACCATGACCGAGGTTTACGACTATCTGCGCGTGTTGTATTCGCGGGCCGGGCTGGCCCACTGCTGGAACTGCGGGCGCGCGATCCGCCAACAGTCGCCCGAACAGATTCTTGAGGAAATGCTCTCATTGCCCGAAGGCTGCCGGCTCATGCTGCTGGCCCCCGTCGTGCAGGGCCGTCGCGGACAGCACAAGGACGTGTTCCGTAAAATCATCAAGGCCGGTTTCGTCCGCGCGCGGGTCAACGGGGTCATTGCCGACGTCGAGGAGCCGCCGGAACTCGACCTGCACAAGCAGCACAACATCGAAACGGTCATCGACCGGGTCGTGCTCCGCGAGGGAATCCGCCCCCGGCTGGCCGAATCGCTCAAACTGGCCGTCAAATTCGGCGAAGGAACGGTCATCGCGGCTTACGAAAAGGAACGCATCACCAACCCGGACGGCACGACCCGCAGCGTCTGGAAGGACCTGCTTTACAGCACGCATTACGCCTGCGCGAAGTGCAAGATCAATTACGCCGAACTGGAGCCGCGAACCTTCAGTTTCAACAGTCCCTATGGCGCCTGCCCCGATTGCCAGGGAATGGGCGAAGTGGAAACTTTCGATTACGACCTGGTCGTGCCCGACCCGCAACTCTCGATCGCCAAAGGCGGCATCGCGGCCTTCAAAAACGCCTCGCCCACCTCGACGCGACTCTACCGTTCCGTGCTCGACGGTTTCTGGGAACGGCACGGCGATTTCTCAAAAACGCCCATCGCGGAAATCGACGAACCGATTCGCGAAATGCTGTTCTTCGGCGAGAGCGAAGAAAATGCAGAATGCAGAGTGCAGAATGCAGAATGTGAAACAAAGGGGGAAGGCGAAAAAGCAAAAGGGGGATGTGACGCGTTTGGTGAAACTTTATCTTCGCCAACGCCCGACGCATCCGAAAATTCTGCATTCTGCACTCTGCATTCTGCATTATTCCCCGGTTTGCTGAAACTGCTGGAAGAGGTTTATCAATCGACGAAGGGGAAGAAGGAACGCGAGTTTTTGCAGCAGTTTCGCGGGGCCGTGCGCTGCCGTGCCTGCGGCGGGTCGAGACTGCGCCGCGAGGCCCGGAGCGTGACCGTCGGCAAACAACGCATTCACGAAGTGTGCGTGATGACCGCGGAAAAGTCGCTCGAATTTTTCAAAACGCTCGAATTCCCGGACGAATTGCGGATGGTGACGACGCCCATCATCGAGCAAATCGTGTTGCGGCTCGATTTTCTCAATCGCGTCGGGCTTGATTACCTGACGCTCGACCGTTCGGCCGATTCGCTCAGCGGCGGCGAATTGCAGCGGGTGCGGCTTGCCTCGGGACTCGGCACGGGGCTGGTCGGCGTCTGCTACGTGCTCGACGAACCGTCGATCGGTCTGCACCCCCGCGACAACCGGCGGCTCATCGACGCCATGCGCGACCTGCAACGACGCGGCAACACGGTCATCGTCGTCGAACATGACGAGGCGATCATGCGCGAAGCGGATTGGCTGATCGATTTCGGTCCCGGGGCGGGCAAGCACGGCGGCACGATCATGGCCCAGGGTACGCCCGGCGAGGTCGAACGCAACGCCGAATCGCTGACCGGCAATTATCTCGGCGGCACATTGACGATTCCCGTGCCCGAAAAACGGCGCAAGGCGGTCAAAAGCCGCATGTTGACCCTCGAAGGCTGTACGCTGCACAACCTGAAAGACGTGACCGCCGCATTTCCGCTGGGCACCTTCATCTGCGTGACCGGCGTCAGCGGTTCGGGCAAAAGCTCGCTGCTCAACGAAACGCTCGTCCCGGCCCTGACGCAACGATTGTACGGAACCCGCAAAAAACCCGGCCCGCACCGCAGCATCAAGGGCGCCAACAAAATCGACAAACTGATCCGCATCGACCAGTCGCCGATCGGGCGATCCCCTCGCAGCAACCCGGCGACCTACACCGGCGTGTTCGACGAAATCCGCAAGGTCTTCGCGCAGACCCGCGACGCGAAACGACGCGGCTACAAGCTCGGGCGATTCAGCTTCAACGTGGCCGGCGGCCGTTGCGAAACCTGCCAGGGCCAGGGGCTGCGCAAAATCGAGATGCACTTCCTGCCCGACATGTACGCCGTCTGTCCCGACTGCGAGGGGAAACGCTTCAACCGCCAGACGCTCGACATCCGCTACAGGGAAAAATCCATCGCCGACGTGCTCGACATGCCCATTGCGGAAGCGGCCGCGTTTTTTGAAAACTTCCCGGCCATCGCCCGTGTTCTCGACAGCCTCAACCGCGTCGGGCTCGGTTATCTCACGCTCGGGCAGTCGTCAACGACCCTCAGCGGCGGCGAAGCGCAACGCATCAAACTGGCCACCGAACTGTCCCGCGTCGAAACCGGCAATACGCTTTACGTGCTCGACGAACCGACCTCGGGCCTGCATCTGCACGACATCAAGCAACTGCTGGCCGTGCTCTCCGAACTGGTCGAACTGGGCAACACGGTCATCGTCATCGAACACAACCTCGACGTGACGAAAACCGCCGACTGGATCATCGACCTCGGCCCGGAAGGCGGCGAACGC
>JAVBQX010000231.1:0-5517 GCA_031548645.1 Thermoguttaceae bacterium | reverse complement strand
AGCAGCCCGAACGCCTTGCCCCGCGCGTCGCGTTCCGTGGGACGGTCGGGCGAGTAGTCGAGCGGCATCATGACGTTCTGGATCGCCGTGGTGCGGGCCAAAAGATTGAAATTCTGGAAGACGAACCCGAGTTTTTCGGTGCGAACCAGGGCCCGTTCGTCCGGCGTGAGCTTGCTCATCTCGCGGCCGTCGAGCCAATATTCGCCGGAACTCGGGCGGTCGAGGCAGCCGAGAATATTCATCAGCGTGCTCTTCCCGGAACCGGACGCGCCCATCAGGGCGACCATTTCGCCCCGTTTGATGGTCAGCGACACCCCGCGAAGCACCGGCACGTCCACTTCGCCCAAATGATAGGTTTTACAAATGTTGTCGAGGCGAATCAGGTCCATTTTGTCACGTCATTATTTCTACATGTGCCGAAACAATTGCACATACGAAGTTTTTTGAAATTCCGATAAATACGATCACAATGCCAACCAGCCGCGATTACATCGCACGATAAATCCGCCCTTCACGATGGGCGGCCCAGGCGGTTTCGAACCAGAGGTCGCTTTCCGGGATCGGTCGGCAAGGTTCATAGCGATGTAATGTTTCGTTCGTCACGGTATCATGTCGCGTGACGAGCACCGAGTCGCGAAAGGCCGTGTTTTCCGGGGCGATGCGCCACGATGCGTCGAGTTTTTCATGCAGCGGCACGCCGCCGGGATCCAGCACGACGGCCGAGCCGCGGCTGCCGATTCCGCTTTCGACGGCGAAACGAATCGCCTGCAAATACGTCATCGCGGCGAAGAGCAACTGCCGGTTGCGCAGCGATTCGATCTGCCCGCGAACATCGGCGAACGACGCGCCATCGTCGAGCAGCCGCGCGTACTGTCCCGCGGTTTCGCCAATCGCCTTTTCCAGTTCGGGCAACGATCGGATCGCGCCGCCGAATCGCGACATGCGCCGCTGCATGGTCCGGCGGTCATGTTGCCAGTCGATGCCGCTTCGCTTCGCCCGTTCGCACCAGGCGGTGAGTTCCGCGACACGTTGATTCGCGAGCCGCACCGCCGCTTCGAGATCGAGCGACCAATCGGCGTAACGGTGCGCGATGTATTCCGCCGCGCGGAAGGCGCCGACCTGTCCCGCGTTGAGCGCCGAACCGCCGGGCCGCGCAACGCCGTGCGAGCCGTTGACCTCGCCGACGGGAAACAGGTGCCGCAGGTTCGTCGATTCCCACCAGTGCGTGCCGGCCAACCCGCCGTTGTTGTGCTGGGCGCAGAGCGCGATTTCAAGTTTCTCGCGACGCAGGTCGATCCCGTGATCAAGATACAGTTGAATCGCCGCCGGGTTCATCGTTTCCAACCGCGCGATCGGCGTCGAAGGTAGGGCGGTCTCGCCGAGACCGCCGCGTTTCGACTGTTGACTTGACTGATTTAAAGTCGGCAACACGCCCGAACGGGCCAGGTAATCTATCGCCTCGTCGGAAAGCGTCGCGAAATCAAGTCCCGCCGGATTTTCGCGGTAATCGAGAAACACGCGTCGCCCCAGCACCGCGGTTTCGCGATGCACGAGCAGATCGATCAGCGACGAGCCGCCGACCGCTTTTCGCGAATCGAAGGGCCACTGGTAGCCCTTGAGAAACACGAGCGAACACATTTCGCCGACCGACGCGAACCAGTCGCGCAAAAATTCACGTTCGTCCGACACGCCGTCAGCCGCAGTGCTGACCAGTCGCGGGATGACCTGCATGTAGGTCCCGGACACGTTCCAGCGATGCTTGATCGACGCTAGCCCGAATTGCGACTCGGGTAGGTTGACCGCCTCGGCCCCGGCTTGCAGCGCCAGCCCGATCGCACCGGTATGCACGGTCGGATAGACGCTCGTTTCGTAAAGCCCGCCCGGCCCGCCGACGGCGAACACGACGTTTTCCGCAAGATAGGCGAGCCATCGTCCTTGGTCATCAAGCGCGATTGCCCCCGCGATTCTCATGCCGCCTTGTTCGTCGGCGACGGTCAGCAGTTCGACGACGTTGACGCCTTCGTCGACGGGAATCGCGAGTTCGCGCACGCGGCGGATCAGGGCCCGACACATTTCGCGCGAGGTGTACGGCCCGATCGACGTGGCGCGTCGGCGCGGGTCGTGATCGGTTTTGTAGCCGACGAACTGCCCGAACGCGTCCGTCGGGAACGGCACGCCCAGGTTGACCAGGTGCAAAAACGCCGGGGCGGAAACCGCCGCCTCGACCAGGGCCAGGTCACCGTGCATCGCGCCGGCCTGCGTGTAGGTTTTCGCCATTTCGATTGGGCTGTCCGCTTCGTCGCCGCAGAGCGAAAGCTTGTAATATGTCTGCTTGTCGCTGCCGGTGTTGATCGACGTGCCCGCGGCCAGGCCCTCGGTGACGATCCGCAGGTCCGCGACGCCCTCGGCCCGGAGTCGCACCGCCGCACACAGCCCCGCCGCCCCCGACCCGATCACCAGCGTATGCACCCGCCGCGTCTCCGGCGTTTCGTTGTTGGTCATGATGTTTGTTCCAATGATTCGATTTAATTTTTAGTTGTAACGTCGAAGTTTATTTTGGGTAAAACAGGCAAAATGGCGCAAGTCATGGATTGAATTTTTTCGTGCAAACGCCGAAATTATCATTATGCAAATTCACAATCACGAACGATTTACAGTGTGTATTTCCCCCATTTTAGTGTTTAAAGTTGGATAGTACAATTAGTGATTCACGATCAATTTTATCGTGAATTTGAATTTCGCCAGCCGTGACATAAATACGTAATATTTGCGTTTTTCTCCGGCCCTTTCTTGGAATATCACAAACATTTAGGTAAAATAAGCGTAGGAAATGACGTTGATCCGTTTTCAACGAATCAATTTTAATAACAGGAATCATAGGTGCTGCCATGTCACACATGATCTTCCCGAACAGGATGCCCGGCGATTGGCGAACATTGGCCGCCCGGTCGCAGGGCCAAATACTTCCGGACGCTTATAGCGGCGTGTCGCCCCGGCGTGATTACCTGGCGATAAACGTTGACCGCGACAGGAAACCCTCCGGCGAACCGGAGCCGGCGTTGCCCGAGGTGGTTTATTTTGACGACGGCTTTGTGCCGCCGGTCGCACAGGCGCATGGTCGCAACATTTTGCACCGCCCGGGCGACATTTTGGCCCAGTCCGACCTGTTGGGTGATGTCAGGGAAACTGCCGCCGCGGGTAAAATCATCGGAAGCGTCGAGTTTTCACCGGAACCTTTCGTGCCGAAACCGGAAGAGGTCAAAGCCGAAAACATCCATGTCCGACCGGACGAACTGATCGTGCGAAAACCGGCGGACAGGTTGATTTCGCCGGCATCGGAAAGTGACGCGAAGACCGTCGTGCCGAACGAACTTTGCGGTGTCGTCGAAATGTCGGTCGAAGGTTACGTGCCGCCGGTCGAAGAGGCGAAAGCCGAAAACATCCATGTTTCGCCGGGCGAAATGGTCGTCAGTGGACCCAAAGGGGAAACGGAAAGCGATTACGAGTTCCTCCGCCGCGTGGGACAGGCCTATCGACAGATGCTCGAACATGCGGCGCGAATCGTCGTCGGTCAGCAGCCGGCGTTCGAGGGGCTGGTCATCGCGATGGTTTCGCGGGGACATTGCCTGCTGTCCGGTCCGCCGGGCATGGCCAAAACGACGATCGTGAGCACTTTGGCCCGGCTGTTCGGGCTCGAATTCCGTCGCGTCACGCTGACTTCCGACCTGGCGCCGCGCGACATCGCACAGGTCGAGCTGCGGCAGGAGGACGGAAAGCAAATCATCGACGGACCCTTGTTCGCCAACGTGCTGCTGGTCGAGGAAATCAACTGCGGCCCGCCGAAAACGCAAATGACGCTGCTCAACGCCATCCAGGACGAACGTGTCACGCTCGGGCCGGTGCGTTATCCGTTGCCGAAGCCGTTTTTCGTCGTCGCGACCGAAACGCCGATCGAACGCGACCATGTTTCACCGCTGACGGCCTCGCAGCAGGACCGGTTCATGATGAAACTGATCGCCGGTTATCCGTCGTTCGAAGAGGAATTCGAACTGGCCCGCGGCATGGCGTCGCTGGCCGACCGTGAAATCCGGCCCGCCATGTCGTGCGACGATCTCGTGCGTTTGCAGGACCTTGTGCCGCGCACGCCGGTCAGCGACGAGGTGGCCGAATTCGCCGTTAACATGGTCCGCAAAACGCGGGTCGAGGATCACGCGGAAACCTTCGAGTTCGTGCCGCAACAGGTCGCCTGGGGCGCGAGCACCCGCTCGTTGCAGGCCCTGGTCCGTGCCGCACAAGCGCGGGCCGTACTTTCCGGGCGAACAAAAACGGCGAAAAGCGACGTGCGTTTCGTCTCGAAACTCGTGCTCCGGCACCGGCTCGTCATGCAGCCGAACGCCTCGCTGTCGTCCGACGATGTGATTGAGCAGTTGGATTGAGGTTTTCCGTGAGCGTAAACGGGGGCACCCCCATTCATTCCGCAAAGGGATTGCCGTACTTGAAAGGGCAGGATTCGAGGTGGTCGTTGACCAGGCCGGTCGCCTGCAGGTGGGCGTAACAGATCGTCGTGCCGAAAAACTTGAAGCCGAGCCGTTTCATTTCGCGACTGATCGCGTCGGAAATTTCCGTGCTCGCCGGAATGTCGCTGAGCGTTTTCGGGTGGTTGACGATCGGCTCGCCGTTCGGCAGGAACGAATGCAGGTAATCGCAAAAGCTGCCGTGCCGGGCCTGAATTTCCAGGAACAGCCTCGCATTGGTGATTGCGGCCTTGATTTTGAGCCGATTGCGCACGATGCCGGGATCGGCCACCAGGCGTTCGACGTCGCTTTCGTCGAAGGCGGCCACCTTTTTCGCGTTGAATTTGGCGAAGGCTTTGCGATAATGGTCGCGTTTGCGCAAAATGGTGATCCAGCTTAATCCCGCCTGGGCGCTTTCCAAGATGAGGAATTCGAACATTTTGCGGTCGTCGTCCGGCTCGGGCCGCCCCCATTCCTCGTCGTGATATTTGACGTAAAGCGGGTCGTCCCCGCACCAGCCGCAACGTTTCGATAAATCGATTTTCTTTTGTGGCATGTTGTTTCTCATTTTGTATGGAAAAAATTGTGAAGTGACGATCCTAATGGCAAGTTATCGTACACTAAAATCACCCCAACGCTTTCGACTGTCATGAAAATCCGCCTTTTCATGGCCATGCTTTGGCGACACATTGACAAATCCGCCGAATTTTCTGATTCTTTTAATTATGTCGGCCGAAAAGATGTGATAACGATGGAAATATTGCTGATTATTAGAAATCATATGACTTTTTAAAATAGGGAATGTATGATCAAGATAGTCAACTAGGCATAATTTTGTGCCGTCGGTGACGCTGACGCATTTCCTCAAATCCCTCCCCCCCAACGGAAGCCCCCAACATGAGCGAAAAACTGTCAAAAAAACTACTCGTAATCGACGACGAGAAGGTGATTGTCGACGAGAAGGTCGAATTTCTCGGCAAAAACGGATATAACCCGAACGATT
>JAVBQX010000043.1:0-17054 GCA_031548645.1 Thermoguttaceae bacterium | reverse complement strand
AAACCAGGTGATCAACTGGTCGAGGTTGGCCAGGTTCTTGTTGAAGAATTCGTCCGGCAGAAAGGCCGCGATCGAACCGAGCAAAACAAAAACGCAAATGAACACGTAACCCGTCGGATTGGCGAAATAACCGACGAAGTTACGCTTGAATACGGCTCGAAGGACTCTGGTGTTCATGTCAGGGACGAGGGGTTAGGGATTAGGGGACAGGGGGTAGTATTGGAGTCAACCGTGTCACTCTGTGATATGCGGGAGGTGTTGGTTTTTCGATTTCAAGGAGTCTCTGGTGTTGTCGATTCATGCGGAACATCCTGAGACGCGGACGTGTCGGTGTGCAAAGTGACAAGCAACGATATTTTTCCGTCTTTGTCCGTCAAGGGTGTAACGACGTAATATTTGCCCTCAACGGCGGGGTATCGAAATGAAATTTTAGTATCTTTGAAAGCAAACGAGCCATTCGTTTCCATTCCAACGGGGCTGCTAAAACTGGTACCCTTTTGAAAAGGTCTCGAATTTTCGGGATGTTCCACAATCGTCCCTGATTTAGGTTCTTGTCGATTTTCACGCTCAAGCTGGGCAATAATGGTATCCAAGTCTTTGAAAGGGAGTTGATGATTCGAACACCCCGATGAAACGATCAGGAACAGCAAGATGCTGAAAAACCGAAAATAATGATTCATGTTATGGCCTTTCACTTTCGTCCGGGGATTACTGAAACTCCGGCATTACCCCGTAGGGGTAAAATATCGGTAGATCGGGTGCTCCCCCCTCATTTTTTGCAACCCCGTAGGGGTTGGATATATCCTCGTAACATCACATTGTGCAACCCTTTCAGGGTTGATGGTTCTTGTGTGGGGGTGTCGTTTTCTACCAATATCTTACCCCTAACGGGGTAATTTTTGCACAAAATAAAAACATTTGAAGGATTTTTCGATCGCTTCGGAGTACCTTCATCCCCGGCTCTTTATGATTTTTCACGATTCACTTTTAGTTAATCGTTATTCACTTCCCTCACTTCACCCCGGTGAGTTTCCGGAATTTCGCGTCGAGGTCACTGCCGCCGTTTCGGAATTCGTCGATGGACCCGTCGAAGGCCAGCCGCCCTTCGTTGATGAAAACGACGCGCGAGGCGACCGCTTCGACTTCCTGCAGGATGTGCGTCGAGAGCAGGATCGTTTTTTGTTCGCCGATCTTGCGGATCATGCGCCGCACGTCATGAATCTGGTTCGGGTCGAGCCCCGCGGTCGGTTCGTCCATGATGAGCACTTCCGGCTCGTGCAGCAGCACATGGGCCATGCCGACGCGCTGGCGGAATCCGCGGGACAGTTTGCCGATCGGTTTTTCGAACACCGTTTCGAGGGCGCAAAGTTCGACGACCTTGGCGATGCGGTTTCGGGCCTGCGACCCGGTCAGTCCGCGGGCGTTCGCGAAAAATTGCAGCAGCGAGCGCGGCGTCATGTCGGGGTACAGCGGGCCGTTTTCCGGCAAATAGCCGAGTTTCGCGGCCCCGGCGATGCGGTCGGACGCCATGTCATGCCCGGCGATGCGGGCCGTCCCGCGACTCGCCGCCAGATAGCCGGTCAGCAGTTTCATCGTCGTGCTCTTGCCGGCCCCGTTCGGGCCGAGAAACGCGACGACTTCCCCCTTGTCGACGTGAAACGTGACGTCGTCAATCGCGGCGAAATCGCCGTAATATTTTGTCAGGCCGACGGCTTCGATCATGGCCGTACTCATCATTTCAGCTCCCGATTTGCATGAAGTGGCACTTGCATGTTGTTCCTGCCCGAAGACAATCATCATTTCCGGAAAATTGCGGCGAAGAGCATTGATATTCGAATATGTCACATGCCGAAATTTCAAGGTAATGTTATCATAAAAGATATATTTTACCGCTTTTTTTGTCAAGTCCGAATAACAGCCATTACAATCACTATTATCTGTCTATTATTGACATTGTCGCCAGAACAAAAAATACGCTTGATTTAGCCATATTTTCAGGAGAAGATAATTTCGATTTTTTTCCAAAACCGCTCGACAATTTTGCACTTTCCTGTTTATACTAGTGGTGTCGATTGTTTAAAACAAAACTTGTGGTCAAGCGACTCTGACGGGATTTGCGATATAATTCGTTTCATCAGCCGATGAGACGCGAGTTTCCTTGAAATTATTTCGATATTCCACGTATCAAAGGCACCTTGTCCGCATAACGCTACACGGTAAATTTTACCCGCTTTTCCTTGAACCGGTTACGCCTTGTCACGCGTACAGTTCCCTGTTGCCGCATTGATTACGCGCAAGGTATTGTCCGCACCATTCACTTTTTCGATTGCTTTTCAGGAACAGGCAAATCATGAGTAAGGATCAACAGCCGCATTTTTTCACCCAGATTGACGTGGCCACCTCCAATCCCAAACCGGTGCCGCAGGATCAGCAAAGCGCCCTCGGTGAGTTGTGCCTCCTGATGCGGGAAATGCTTGCGGCCCAGGACCGCCAAAACGAATTGCTCGAAGAACTTGTCGAGCAACAGGTTGCAGCGCACCGTCAAAGGGTCGGCGAACTGGCGTCCTGGAAAAAGGCGAATCCCGAACTGGCCTATTTCTGCAAAAAAGCCGCTGAACGGCTCGGAAGGATTCAAACGGACTATCTCAATTCGATCACCGAGGAAATTCAGGATAATTTCGAAACGATCCGAGACAGCGAGTTCATGTTCAACGATTTCGTCGATCGTTTCGGCCCGCGTTTCGCCCACCTGAACGGCATTTTGCAGGTGCTCGCGCAACTCGGCAACGCCCCTGACGGAATGCCCGCCCAACCCAAGGCGAAATAAATCTCCTTTTTTGCCACGTTGCTGCAATCGGAACAATCTGTATATTTCGTATTTCTGGTAATAGTCCGTCAATCACCGGCCGATACCGAAACTGATGTTTTGTCAACTTTCGTGATCGGGGTGCCGCTATGAAATACCTTGCCGGACTGTTGGTTTTTGCTTCCGTTTTCTGTTCCGTTTCGACGGCCAAGGCCCAATGGTGGGGCAGCGATGCCCTGCCGGGAAATCCGAGCTATTACACTTACCGAACCCGCTTCGGCTATTGGCAATACGGCTCGCTCGAACGTAATATCACGACGCCGCAACCCTTCGCCGACCGCGGCATCATCCGCGATTGGACCGACGGTTCACCGATCGCCGTTGACCGCAACGTCTCAGGAGGTCGCTTCGCACAGGCAGGTGTCCCGGGACTTGTCTATGTTCCGCAGATTAATTATTATGACAACCTTGGTTATTTGACGGATATTCAATACCAAAGCGGTTTGCGGCAATACTGGCCCGAAGACGAGCATCTCTTGATCGACGAATGGGAGCAAATCACCTATGAGCCGGACAGTTTGCCCGCCGCTTCCGCCCAGCGCCCCGCCACCCCATCGACAGCGATGCAAAATCAGCCGGTTGTCGCGGTCGCGCGTCCGCAGGAATCACGGAATCGCGTACAAACGGTGGTCGTGCAGCAGGTTCCGCTGAAACCCGCCCCGAAGAAACTGACCTATCACCAGCGGGTCATGCAGGGACATGCCGAGCGTCGGGCCGCGGAAGAGGAGCGAAACCGGCAACGGGCCGAGCAACTTGCCGAACAAAATCGACAGCGTGACGAGCTGATTCGTCGGCAACAGTCCGCCGATCAATTCGCATATAGTCAAAATGCGACTAATACGCAATATGCACTACCGCAACTGCCGACAGCAGCCGACCCGCTTTGGTTCCGCGATCAAGTGCCGCAAACACCCACGCCGTTGACGCCGCTGACCGCCCCGGGAAGCCTGCCCGGTTACGGCTCGCCGCCGATCACGTACACGATTCCCGCCGATCCAACGGCGGAACAGGAAAAGCGGCTCGAATACGCCTTGGCCCAATCGCCGGAAGTTTCTTTCTTTTCGCCGTTTCAGGCGAAATTTGAAAACGGCACGGTCACGGTCTCCGGCGTTGTCGGGTCGGAACAGCAACGCCAGGCCGCCGAACGCATCCTGTTGGCGCAGCCCGGCGTGCAGCGTGTGCAAAACAACCTGACTTTTTAGGGAGAGGAGATTCCCATCATGTCACGTTCCTCCCTTTTGGAACGATTTCTGCGTTACGTCCAAATTGAAACGACGTCGAAACCTGACTGCGAAGAGGTGCCGAGCACAAAATGCCAGTTCGATCTGGCGAAAATACTGGTAGATGAACTCCATTCGCTTGGTTTAAATGACGCCCAAGTCGATGAACACTGTTATGTCACGGCGACCTTGCCGGGAAATATTGAAAAAAATGGCGAAAAAATCGTGCCAGTCATTGGTTGGATTGCCCATCTTGACACAAGCCCGGATGTCAGTGGAAAAAACGTCAAACCGCAGGTGATTGATTACACCTCCGGGCCGATCATGTTGCCGAACGGCCTTGTCATTGAGGAAGATGACGCTTTGCGGCAATGTCAAGGACACCAAATCGTTACGACGGACGGAACGACCTTGCTCGGAGCCGACGACAAATCCGGAATCGCGGCCATCATGACGGCCATCGAACGCCTGATCGCGGAAAATATTCCGCACGGCACGATCCGTGTCTGTTTTACGCCGGACGAAGAAGTCGGAAACGGCACGAAATTCTTTAACATCGGGAAATTCGGTGCGGAACATGCGTTTACGGTGGACGGCGGACTGCCCGGAGAATTGAACAAGGAAACCTTTACCGCGAAGGGAGCGACGCTGAAAGTGACAGGTCGCGAGATTCATCCCGGGACGGCAAAAGGTATTATGGTCAATGCCGTGCGTGTGGCCGCGGAATTTGTCGCAAAAACGCCGAAATTTCAAGCCCCGGAAACGACCGAAGACGCCGAACCGTATCTGCACCCCTATGCGTTCGAGGGACATGTCGGCGAAGCCGTGGTCCGAATGT
Organism: Thermoguttaceae bacterium; assembly: GCA_031548645.1. Taxonomy (GTDB): domain Bacteria; phylum Planctomycetota; class Planctomycetia; order Pirellulales; family Thermoguttaceae; genus WRMR01. The sequence continues at coordinate 12,130 of JAVBQX010000043.1, read as the reverse complement.
TGTTGCGGAGTTTCAATGACGCGGACATGCAAAAAATTGAAAATACGTTACTTGAAATCAAAGCGGACGTTCAAAAGACCTTTCCCGAAGCGAAAATCGAGTTGACATTTGTTGAGCAATACCGTAACATGTTCGAAAATTTGGCCGGCCACCCGGAAATGCTTGCCCGGTTGGAGGAAGCCGCCCGTCGAAGCGGTGTAACCCCCTACTGGAAGCCGATTCGCGGCGGCACGGACGGTTCGCGACTGACCGAAATGGGGCTTCCGACACCGAATATTTATACGGGCGGACATAATTTTCACAGCCGCACCGAATGGCTTTCGGTCGATTTTCTGGAAAAAACCGTCGAAACACTGGTGCAACTTGCGCAACTTTATGTTAATTAGCAAGTTGTATTTCATTCGAACTACAACATGACTCGAAGAATTTCTATGGAGGATCAAAAAATGAAAAAAACGATCACAACACTGATGTTTTTGGCTGTCTTGCCGCTACTGGTCGCCGGATGCAATCCGCCGCAAAATAAAAATGCGAAACCGGCGGACGGCGCCGCGTGTGATTGCGGACATGACCATGGTGCGGAAGGTCACGCCGAAAAAACACCAGCCGCGACGAAACCTGCGACGCCCCCCGCAACGGAAATCCCCCCGGTGACACCGGAACAACCTGTCGCTCCGGCTATCCCCGCACCGGCGGATGCGCCTGCCGTTCCGTCATTTGAGGCACCGCCTGCGGCTCCGGCAACTCCTCCACCGGCCGAAACGCCTGCGGCTCCCGCAGCTCCCGCCCCGGAAACACCGGCAACTCCATGATTTGAGTTTGGCGCACTTCGACCTGCCTTTGCGGCAACCGGCCCCTGACAAATCACGTTGTGGGCCGTTTTTTATTTTCCTCATATTGCGATACTCTTTTGTTTTGCACAATTTCGCTGTATAATGGCCATTGTGTCTTTGGATTACCACCCATTGGGAACGGAAAACATTTCCTCCTTTCCCGATTTGATTTTCACTTTCAATTTTGGAGCCAACAATGAACAGACGTCACTTTTTGAAAGCCGGTGCGGGCGTTGCGGCCCTCGGCATGTCCCTGCAAGGTTTGAGCCAAATGGTCCGCGCGGCCGATGACGCGAAGAAAATTCCTGTCGGGGTGCAGGTTTACAGTGTGCGGAAAGAGGCGGCGAAAGACGTCGGAGCCATGCTCAAGGCCATCGGCGAAATCGGTTACAAGGGCGTTGAGTTCGCAGGATATTATGACAACAAGGCCGAAGACCTGCGGAAAATGATGGACGATAACGGCTTGGTCTGCTGCGGTACGCACACCGCGGTCGGAACGCTGCTCGGCGACGAATTCAAGAAGACGGTTGAATTCAACAGGATTTTAGGCAACAAATACCTGATCGTCCCCTCGGGTTTGGAACACGCCCTTGAAACGGAGGATGGCGGCCGGATGACCGCCTATCTGTTCAACGAGCTGGCCGACAAAGCGGCGGAGCACGGCATGCTGGTCGGATATCATGCCCATGCCGGCGACCTGAAAAAGGTCGGCAACACGTCGCCGTGGGATCGCTTTTTCTCGCAGACGAAAGCGGAAGTCGTCATGCAGCTTGATACGGGCAACTGCTACAGCGGCGGTGCCGACCCGGTCGAAGTGCTGAAACGTTACCCCGGTCGCTCGACGACCGTGCACCTGAAAACCTTCGGCGGCGACCGTGATACCGTCATCGGCGACGACAAAACCGACTGGCCCGCCGTCTTTGAAGCTTGCGAAAGCATCGGCGGTACCGAATGGTATATCGTCGAACATGAAACCGGCACAGATCCGGTCGCGTCGATCAAAGGGTGTTTCGAAGGTCTCAAGAAATTGGGGAAAGTGTAATCAAATTTGCATGGCAGGACGTTCCGCGTGACCGCCCTGCCTCTATTCTTTGCAAATAACACTGTTGACGCAAACGCTCTATTGTATCAATCGATATCCGCGTCAAAAAAATATGGATTGCCCTCAATCCTGTTTTCTGGTACACTTCACCTTCCGTGGGAAATCGTTTTCACGAATCGGATTCATGTATCTTTTCCCATGACGGGTTTTCGGCGGCCATATTGTCGTAAATATCACCGACTGTGCCGTTTGCAATATTTATACTGTTTTTATCCCTTGTCACGCCGATGAAATGTCAAAAGTGCGATAAGTTTGCCACATTTCACATCACGGAATTGACCGGCGGGAAGCCGGTCGAGTTGCACCTATGTGAAGACCACGCGCGGGAATACCTCAGCGAATCGGCCGACCAGAACGAAGCGACCGCGACGCTTGCCGCGTCGTTGGCGCAAAATATTGCGCTCAACCAGGCGGTCGAAAATTTGCAGGAAATCGACCAGCAGCTTTGCCCTGTTTGCGGGATCAGTTTTTTTGAATTTCGCAGCAAGGGCCGACTCGGTTGTCCTTTCGATTACACCTGTTTTGGCGAACAACTCGGCGTTTTGATCGAAAATATTCACGGTGAGCGCCAACATGTCGGTAAATCGCCCCGGTCGACGCAAAACGCCCCGGATCGTCGAACGCAACTGATCAAATTGCGACGTGAGCTTGACGAGGCGGTCACGATTGAAGACTACGAAAACGCCAAAATTTTGCGCGACCAGATTCGCGAAATCGAAAACGAACACCCGCACTGAATTTTTGCGGTCGTGTTTTTTATTGCGATGCAGGACGCATCCGTGACGGGATCAGGAAGCCATGTCGAAACGGAATTCGACACAACCGGTGACATTAACGCAAAGGCTGTTCGGGAAATGGACAGGCTTCTGCGTCAGGCGTTCGCAAGCCGTTCTGACGCTGTGCGTTCTATTTTCCCTGGCCGGATGGCTCGCATCGTATCTGCTCTGGTTCCCTTACGCTTCGCCGGTTTCCCGGTTGCCGAAGAATTTTGCCGAACGCTACGCGTGGGAAGAGACGAGCCGGCAGGTTCAATTCAACTCCGAAATCATGCTCCGCGTTTCGATTCCCGAATCCGTCGGCAATTCGACCGACCCGCGCAACGACGCGATTTCCGGAGCGTCGCAAATCGCCGAACAACGCCTGAACGCGGCGGTCGAGATGCTCAAGCATAAGTTGTCGGGCAGCCAAAAACACTTCTGCGACGTTTTGTCGAGCAGCGACCTGCAAATCAGGCAAACGCGGGAACTCTACGAACTGCCCGACGACGACTTGCGGATGTTGTACGCCGAACTGCTCGACGCCCGACAGGTGCTCGGCGGCCGATGGTCGCTGCTGGAGAGCGCCAATTACGCCGACTGGCTGACATCGCGGTTGGAGCAAGTCCGCGAGGACATGTCGCGAACGACGCCGCAACCGGGGGCCGCAACCGCATCGACGCCCGGGCCGGATTCTCACGCCATCTTGTTGCAAAACCGCCGACTGTTGGAATCGACCGTACGTTTTGCCGAAGGCTTGGAACAAAGTCTCGCGCACACAGTCCCGCCGCAAAACCGAAAATTCGTTTCTCCCTGGCAGCTCAATCCGGACATGTTGTTTGCCAAGGCGGATTCGCGAACGGCCGGCGGTGCCAATCATGATGAGAAGTCGCCCGGCGACAATACGGTCATCATCTGGGCCAAACTCGCCGAACCGCAACTGGCCAACCTGCTGGACCGGCGAGTCATCGGCAAGACGAAAAAAATCGACCGTCAATTGATCAAAAAATTGAATGCGTCCATGACGGAACTCGACCGCATCGTTGACGACGCGAGGCAAAAATTCGACGATGTCACCGTCGAATCGTTCGGCGTTCCGGTCGATGTGCATCGTTGCCAGACGCAGGCTTTGCCGACTCGAACGACAGGACTCCTGTTCACGTTCGGTGTTTTGACGCTGTTTTTCATCGCGGGAATCGGACACATCCGCGTCTATCTTGCAATTCTTGCGACCGCGGTCTGTTCCTTCGGAACCTACTTGGGATTCTGCGCCCTGTGGTTCGAGATGATCACGCCCCATGCGTTTCATATCGGCGTTTCGGTGCCGCTGTTCTCGGTTTGCGCGGGTGTTTTACAGGGCACCGCCTGTATCAACGCCCGTCGCCGGGGGCTTTCGCTTCCCGAGTCCATCGCCGAAATGATGCAAACCTCCGGCCGATCTGTCCTCCGCGGCGGCTTGATTTCAGCCGTCGTGTTCCTGGCCGGCGTGTTGTATCTCTGGTTTTGCCCGGTCGAACCGACGACGGCCACGTTGTCGTTCCGGTCGTCGCTTGTCGGCATCAACCTGGCGCTCTTCCTGCTCGCGCAAGCGGTCCTGTCGTGCCTTGTCGGGCAACTCGCGATTTTTCCGGCCTTGCTGCATATCGCGGAATCGAACGATGATGCGGCGGTTTCCGGCCGGTTGAAATCCGGCGAAACTCGCGAGACGCTTTCGCTGATCCGGATCGCGCCGACCGTTCCCTTGTCCGCCAATGTCCTGTTGACCATTGCGCTGTTCGCCGGTTTCCTGTTTTGTGTTTCCCGCCAGAATACGTCGACCGTACGCGGGGAAAGTCATTTCGTCACCACGTTGGAAAAACAGGCCGCCGTGTTGCCGATCCTCGTTTCCCCGCCGGGATTTTCCTGTTGCGAATTCGAAGATATTCCCGGCGTGATCGTGTGTGACGCCTCGCGCCTTGTGGCGCGCAACGATGCGGACAGGGCGGTCGTGATCGACAATATGTCCCGCGTCGCGAGCCACACCTCGGAACAGCAAAAAATCCCGCTCTCGAACCAACAGACGCTCCAAAATTCGCTGACCGCGTTGTATCGCCAGTTGGCCGGGCAATTCTCCGGGATGCAACATTTCGCGAATTCCGAAAAACTGAAGCCGGGATCGCTGCAGGACGACCTTCGCCTTTGTCAGTCGACGGGCGAACGTCTCAATAAAGTCTGCCGCCGGTTGCCGGAGCTTTCACAGGCGGAATACTTCGAATGCGTCGACGCCTGGCAACAGTCCGTTGCGAGTGATCTGGTCATGCAGCAGAAACGCCTGCAAAACCGCCTGCACCATGACAGCCGGCCCGCCGCGGAAACCACGACGGCCATAACGAAGCGTTTTCTCAACGCCGATCGACAATCGCTTGTCTGGCTTTTTCCGGTGAAAAACTGGCAGGCGACCGCGTCGCGTGAGCAACCCCGACAGGCCATCGACCTGTTCCTGGCACATGCAAGTCAACAAAAAATCGAGCCGGGACACCCGAATCCGGCGCAAAGCGGTTTTCCGCTCCTGGTCTTGAACGGCCGACAACTGACACGACAACAACTGCCGGTGACCGGCGCCGTGATACTGGTCGCCATGCTTCTGCTGATCATGCTTTCGCATCGGTCGGTGCCGACGGCGGCCATGACGGTTTTAATCCTCATCGGCGGCGTTTCGATTTACGGCCTGGCATTGTCGGCGCTCAACATCGGCTTCGGCAACCTGACGCTGCTTCCCGTCGCGTTTTTCCCGCTGGTTCTTCCGCTTTTTCTCGAATCGTTTCGCCGGAGAAACGCGGCGCCCGACCATTTTGAAGCCCGGCTCGGAGGTATCCTCGTCTGTTTCGGCGTCGGAATCGTCATCACGGGGCACTTGTTGTTTTCCGGCGACGCGGCCTTCGTCACCGCGGGACGTGCCATGATCATCGGCTGGATCGCGCTCATGCTTCCCCTGGCCCTCAACGTGATCAGCGTGCTCAAACCCGACATCGCGGAACAAGAGTTGACTGTTTCCGAAAGCGATTTGCGACACACGCAATATTCCGAAACCCCGGCGGAACGCATTGTCGATCCGCCGCAAGAATCAAACGATGCGGAAGCCCCGGTCGTCAAGCCGATGACGCAAAACATGCTGAATGATCTGACGTATTGTGCCGCCCCGGTTCATCGAAAGATCACCACTCGTGAGACGACTTATCCTGTGACGACAGATCGCTTGCCGGACTACCGCGAAACGACCTGTCGCGAAACTTCACGTCATGAGACGGCGAAAGAAACGAATCAACGCGAAGCGCCGGAGCAACCGGCCAGCCTTGCGACGCGCGACCAGCTTGACTATTATCGCGAACGCATCGAGGCGACGCGGGTTTTCGATAAACCGTCGCCGCATGACGCCGAACATGTCGAACCCGCCAAGCCCGTCGAACACGAGCGAATCGTCACCGAACAGCCTGCCGAAGCGTTGCCGAAACGCAAAACGGCACCGCCTGTTGCAGAACCGTCCGTTGCAAAATCACCCATTGCACCGTCACCCGTTTCGACGGCGGCCCCGGTCACACCGGTTTCCGAAGTTTGCGAAACGCCGGTTTTTCCGCCCGTTTGGAGCATGGGAACGAAACGTCGCCGGGCCCAAAAAATCGTCGTCGAACCGCCGGACAAAGCGTCCTCCCATCATGAAAAAGTCGTTTCCCTCGCCACGCCCGAGGCCCGCACCTTGGCGCGGAAGGCCAAAAAAACCGTCCTGACGGCCAAATCGCCGCATCACGATCACGCGACCGGCGACACGGAACCGCCGACCATCCTGCCCTTGCGCCGTCAGGCGGAAAACGCGGAGCAGTCCAGTGAAACGGCGGAATCCTCCCAAAATCGCGAACGCCGAAAACTTGGGTGATACGGCCTGCGACAATTTGCACCGGCTTCCCGATTTTGTGGCGGCCATGGTTTGGCTTTCACACAATCGGGAACATCCGTCGTCGACTCTGTTAAGAAAATCGTGATATTTTTCCTTTAATCCTTGTTGGGCGCGAAATTTTTGCTAGAATGGTTGCCTTGTTGAATGTGAACCGCTTCGGGCGGTACCATTTTCTTGAAAACAATTCATCGCGGAGTCTGTCGGGAACCTGAGCCATGATAAGATAACAGAATCGGCATTGTCGCGATGTTTTGCGCCTTTCAAACGCAAATCGCGTATTCGACAATGCCGACAGGTTGCCACGGATTCACAACACATCGCTGCCTCAATATGCCGCTGTGCGGCAGGTCTCGGCGCGATATATCCCCGATTGATGCGATCCGACTGCGGTCGTTTTCCCAAAACACAACAGCTTCCCAACACGAATCCTTATTGAGCGAGAGAGATGCCTGACATTTCGAAATGGCGTAACATTGGTATTTCGGCCCACATCGACAGCGGCAAGACGACGCTGAGCGAGCGCATGCTGTACTACACCGGGCGGATTCACCGCATGAGCGAAACGCACGGCGGCGGCGGTGCGACGATGGACCACATGGAACTGGAACAGGAGCGCGGCATCACGATTTGCAGCGCCGCGACCTCGGTCCAGTGGGACGATCACGTCATCAACCTGATCGACACGCCGGGCCACGTCGATTTCACCGTCGAGGTCGAACGCAGCCTGCGCGTGCTCGACGGCGCGGTGCTCGTGCTGTGCAGCGTCGCCGGCGTACAGACGCAGTCGATCACGATCGACCGCCAGATGAAACGCTACCAGGTGCCGCGGCTGGCCATGATCAACAAGATGGACCGCATCGGCGCCGATCCCTTCCGCGTCGTCAAACAACTCCGCGAGAAGCTCGACTGCGCGGCACAACTGATGCAACTGCCCATCGGCAAGGAAACGCATTTCGAGGGCGTCATCGATCTCATTCGCGGAAAGGCGATTTACTTCGACGGCACGCAGGGCGAAACGATCCGCGAGAAAGACGTGCCCGCCGACATGCGGGACGAATTCATGGCCGCACGCACCGAACTTTTGGAAACCCTTTCCATGTTCAGTGACGAACTCATGGAAATGCTGCTTTCCGAGGTGGAGCCGCCGGAAGAGCTGATTCACCAAATCGTGCGCAGCGCCGTCTGGAGCCGCCAGTTGACGCCCGTTTTCATGGGCACTGCCTACAAGAACAAGGGAATCCAACCGCTGCTCGACGCCATTTGCCGCTACCTGCCCGCCCCGGGCGACGTCGACAATTACGCCTACAGGACGGACGGCTCCGTCGAAGACGAATCCGAAAACAATGACGATGCGGAAAGCGATGATTCGGACGAGAGTGGCATGGACAGTCAGGTTCCTGCGTCGGACGCGAATAAAATGCGGCTCGAATCGCGCGACGACCTGCCGACCGTGGCCATGGCCTTCAAGATCGTCGACGACGCGTTCGGCACGTTGACCTACATGCGCGTCTACCAGGGCGTCATCGAAAAAGGCGCCATGTACTTCAACCAGCGTTCGGGCGACAAGGAACGCATCGGTCGCATCTTGCGGATGCACGCCGACAATCGCGAAGACATCGACCGGGCCGTCGCCGGAGACATCGTCGCGGTCATCGGCATCAATTCGGCCAGCGGCGACACCTACGCCTCGGAGAAAAAATACTGCGTGCTCGAATCCATGTACGTGCCGGAGCCGGTGATCCAGATCGCGATCCGCGCGAAGCAGACGAAAGACGCCGACCGGTTGGCCAAAGCCCTGTACCGCTTCCGCCGCGAAGACCCGACGCTGACCATTTCGACCGACCAGGAAAGCGGTGAAACGCTCATGGCCGGCATGGGTGAGCTGCACCTCGACGTGTACGTCGAACGCATCCGCCGCGAATACAAGGTCGACGTCGAAACGGGCCGCCCGAAGGTCAACTACCGCGAAGCGCCGACTCGCGAAATCAAATACGACGTGCGGCACAAAAAGCAATCGGGCGGCTCGGGGCAGTTCGCCCATATCGCGGGCATGATGTCGCCGATTCCGGAAGACGACGAGTCGGGCGAAACCTTCATTTTCGAGGAAAAAATCGTCGGCGGGGTCATCCCGCAGCAATACATTCCGGCAGTGGAAAAGGGGTTCCGCGCCTCGCTCGAAAAAGGCCCTGTCGCCGGTTTCCCGGTCGTCAACCTCAAGGTGCTGCTCAACGACGGCTCGTTCCACACGGTCGATTCGAGCGATCTGGCCTTCCGCATCGCCGCGCAAACGACGCTTCGTGAGAAATTCCCGCAGATGCAGCCGACTTTGCTGGAGCCGGTCATGAAAATCGAGATCGAGTGCCCCAGCAACTTCCAGGGCGGCGTCGTCGGCGATTTGAACCAGCGTCGCGGGCTGGTCACGGTGACCGAAACGGTCGGGCCATCGACCCGCATCGAAGGCGAAATTCCGCTGGCCGAAACTTTCGGCTACGCGACGAACCTCCGCAGCATGACCCAGGGCCAGGGGACGTTCAGCATGGAATTCCTCCGCTACAAACGCGTCCCCACCGCGATCCAGGAAACGATCATCCGCGACCGAAAGGCTCAAAAGGCGTAAATTTCGCAACCGGAGCCCGAAGCGTAAGCAAGGGACAGGCAAGGCGGTCATGCCGCGACCGCCGCATACGCCCTATTTTTGAAATTGAAACGAATAGACGTCCGAGTCTTTCATTTCAATTCGGAGACGCACCGGTTTTCCTGAAAGCGATGAAACATCCGCACCCTGCTTCCAGGAAACGATCCGTTCAATTTCATTGCCGATGATTTCCCGGCAATCGCCAAGAGCGAAACCGGGATAAGGCGTCCCGTCCGGCTGTTCGAGTTGAATGCGAATGCCGCCCGCCGCGGAAGTCGCATAGTTGAGGGAGAGCCGCGATCCGTCGAAACGCATGGTTTTGCTGACGAAAACACCGCCCTCATAGGGGGCGTGCAACGAGGCGAATCCGTCCAATCTCCAAGCGTAGCGGCGCAACTCCGCGTCGGGCGTCGCATAATTCGCGTTCATGTAGATCGACATTTCCGTCTCGCCCGTCCGGACGATGTTGCACGCCGGATAATTCGTTCGCGACACCCAGTTTTGCAGGCCGATTCCGGGACGTATCAACGGTTCCATGAAAGTCCGATCATAAACGGAACCGCCCCGGGAACTCAAAAAAACCGTGTCGCTGCAATCCTTGAAATAATTCGGGTTCACATTCGCCTCTTTGGCCTGCGCTTCGCTCAAGACCTGGCGACCTTCCATGAATCGCGCGGGCGTGGCGATATAAATGTGCGGTGCGCGAAAATATGGGCCGGTTTGATTGGTGTAAAACTGCTCGAACGGCGCCGTTGTCCCGGCATGGATAACCTCCATCACCTGCGGCTTTTCCCAGTGAATGAAATCCTCGCTCGTCGTCCGGGCGATGTATCGCTGAAACCGCCCGAAAACCGCGCGAAAATAACACACGTAAGCCCCTTCGTTTTCCGACCACATGGCGACGTTCTGCGAATCGAAGGCGTAAACGTAATCGTCGGGCTTGGCGAGCACAGGCGTGTCCGACATTTTTTTCCAATGAATTCCATCCGCGGATGAAAACGCAAAAACGCCCCCGGAATGAACCGTCCCTGCGAGCGCCTTGTAACGCTCTTCCGCGGGAACATCTTTCCTCGAATCGAGAAAAGGCGCAAAATTGTGCAGCAAATGCCGGGTGTTGTTCATGAGGATGTTGTTATCCTTGTCGCCGTGACTTTCACATAGCCCCAATTCCGGTTTCGACCAGGTGATCCCGTCATCGGAAACGGCCATCGAAAGTGTTTCCTGGAGCCCGCCGTCCTCGCCGCCGCCGCTGCCGCGATAATAAGCCCGGTATTGATCGCCGTCGCGGATGATGGTCACATATCCGGAAAACGGCCCTTCCCAAGGCTTGTCGAACTTGAAGCAGACGTTTTGGAAAACGGGTTCGTGCAAACGGAGAGAAAGATTGTCCATTTCCTGCACAAGATAATGGTCGACGAAAAGTTCCCGCCTCGCGCCGATATCGATGGGATCGTCACAAACACCCGCCGTCGTTTGCAGAAGGAACAAAACCAAGGTAATACCCGCCGACAGAATTTTCTTGCCGCCATGTAATGTCATGTTTTTGTCTTCAGGTCGGTGCTCTGTCATGTGTTCACCTGAATATTTGGTTGAAGATTTGTTGCAAACAAGTCGGGACGACACTCATAGTACAACAACCTTGTTCTCCCTCTGCGACGCCATCGCCGCGGTGAAAAGTCGGTGACTGGAGGCCGTTTCTTCCGGAGTTGCACAGCCGGCGAAGCGGTTTTGCGGTTGGCCGTGTTCCAGTTCGTGCAGGAACGAGGCCCACATCTGCAGGATCGAATCGGAAAAGCCGAATTCGAAAATCCCGCCTGTGACGCTCTTGAACGCCGTTTCGTGGCCCATGTCCTCAAACTGCCAGCTTTGCGTCGAACCGCCGGCGTAACGCATCGTTTCCAATCGCTTGGGGTTCTTCGTCGAAAATCGCGCCGACGCTTTCGTGCCGAGAATTTCGATCGACCAGGTGTCCTTTTCACCCGGCGCGATGCGCCAGGTTTTCAGCGACATCGGGAAAACGGTTCCCGTTTCCGGTTGGACGACATCGCAGAGAAGCGTCGCGTTGTCCCACGTTTCACAGGGGACGACGCCGCCCTTGCCATCGGGACGTTCAGTGACGATGTTGCTCAAAATCGCGCGAACGGAATGCGGAGTCCAGCCGGCGCGAAAGGGAACGTGACACACGTGCATGCCGAGATCGCCCATGCAGCCGTATTCGCCGTTGTACGCGACCATGCGTTTCCAGTTGATCGGCTTGTCCGGGTCGAGGTCGCTCGAATGCAAAAACGCGGCGTTCACTTCGATGATTCGCCCGAATTCGTTCCGCTTGATCATTTGACCGATCCGTTGCACCGCAGGAATGAAAGGAAACTCCGACGAACAGCGGACCAGCAGTTCGGGGTGCGCGGCCGCGGATCGCATGATGGCGTTGTTGGCCGCAAGGTCGATTCCGAACGGTTTTTCGCCCATCAGGTGCTTACCGGCGTCGAGAATCGCACAATAAATCTCCCGGTGAAGATTGTGCGGCACGGCGCAATACACCGCGTCGACGTTTTCATTTTTCAGGAGTTCGCGATAATCGGTCGTCGTCTGTGCGATGCCGGGGAAGTTGTCGGTATACCACGCGAAGCCGTGGGGATTGGCGTCGCAGACGGCGACGATCTCCGGGCGCGACGTCATTTCGGGCAAGTGGCACCAGCGTGCCGCGGCGCTCGCGAATTCACGGCCCATCAGGCCGCAGCCGATGATGCCGAAGCGGATCGTTTTCATGTCAGCACCTCGTTTCCTTTCAATATCCCAGTTCCGTTTCGGTTTCGCCGATGGCCTCGTCGATCATGTCGAGCGCCTTGAGCAGGGTCTGTTCGTCCATGACAA
>JAVBQX010000177.1:0-3597 GCA_031548645.1 Thermoguttaceae bacterium | reverse complement strand
AATCGTTTCCGCCTGCGATTTGACCAGGGCCGGGCTGACCCACACGTGCGGGTCCACGCCGTCGATGCCGCACTCGCAGCCGGGCGAATGCGCGTGCGATGCCGCGTCATGATCATCGCCGTCATGTTGGTGCGGATCGGCGCGGCGCAAATCAAGATTCGACCGCGTGTCGACCACCTGCAATTTCGGGGCAACGCTTTCCAGCTTCGGCAAAAACGTATTTTCCGCCGGAAAGCCGACACGGAAAAAGACGCGGCTGCGGGCAAGCTGCTTGATTTTGTCCGGCGTCGGCGTGTAGGTTTCCGGCTCTTTCCCGGAAGGCACCAGCACTTCGACCGCGACGCGATCGCCGCCGATCCGCTCGACGAAACAGGCCTGCGGATCAATGCTGACGACGACACGCAAGCGACCGTCGTCCCTGCCGTCGTTCCGCGAAAAAGGACGCGTTACGACCACAAGGATCACGACCGCGATAAGGAAAGTGAATACGATAAACGCAGCGAAAATTTTCTGATTCCTGTTCATGTCCGTATTTTAAACGATACGCCGGGGAAAACAAGTGTCACGGCTTCGGCGTGTAAAATGGACTTCAGCCGGAAAATGATCCGCAAGAACAGCAGCCGGGACCGCAGCGCAGCGGAGTGACCGGAGAGAGGAGCGGCAAAACAGAAAGCACATCGATCCCCGAAAGACTATGAGCAAGTAGCCGAAAACGTGAAATACGCTCGCGCAAACGGATACGCCCCACACCGGTCACTCCGTTCGCTTTGCTCTCTTCGTTCCCGGCTGCTGTTCTTGTTCGCTATTTCCTGGCAGGAGATTAAATTCGCGTATTGCCAATGATGGGGAATCAGAATAGAATGCAGAATCACGATAAAATCACCACACCCATGAGTAGAACATGTTGATCTGGGACGACGGACTGGTTTTGGCCAAGGCGAATCTCGCGGTGGACTTTCAGCGACCGCGACCCTGCGCGTTTGTCTCGCACGCGCACGCCGACCATTTCGCCCGGCATGAGATGGCGCTCTGCACGCCCGAAACCGCGTCGCTTTATCAATACCGGCTCGCACGCGGCCGCGCCGGCAAATCGAAACATCGCGTCAAGGAAATGCCGTATGGTCAAACGCTTGAATGGGGCGGGCTGCTCCTGACGACCTGGCCCGCTGGTCACTGCCTCGGCTCGGCGATGCTGCACGCATGCGATCCCGAAACCGGCGAAACGTTGCTCTACACGGGCGATTTCAAGCTTGGGCCCTCGCGGACGTCGCGGGAAATCGAAATTCCGCGGGCCGACATTCTCGTGATGGAAAGCACCTTCGGCACGCCGCAACACCGGCTGCCGCCGCGCGACGAGGTCATCGGCGAGTTCCTGCGGCTGGTCCGGCGAACGTTCGAACTGGAGGAAACGCCGGTCGTGTACGCCTACTCGCTCGGCAAGAGCCAGGAGGTGACCCGCATCCTGCTCGACGCCGGCTTGCAGGTGCAGCAGGAGCGGTCGATTTACGAAATCAGCGAAATATACGAACGGCACGGCGTCGAGCTCGGCCTGCAAAGCGGCGGGGTCGTTCCGCTGTTGCCCGAACGTCGTGCGTTGGAAGACCGTGTTTTGATCGTCCCGCCGCGATACCGTTTTGAAACGAAACGGCCGCCGACGACTTTTGCCGTCACCGGCTGGGCCGTCGAGTCCGGCGCGAAATACCGTTACGGCGTCGATCACACGTTGCCGCTGTCCGATCACGCGGATTACGACGACCTCATCGAAATGGTGCGTCGCGTCGGCCCGAAGATCACCTATTGCACGCACGGCCCCGCCGCGTTCGTCGACCGGCTCAACGAACTCGGCCTGCCCGCCCGCCCCATCGACCGCCCCTGGCAGCAGCGGCTGTTTTGAACGCGGCGTTAATGAGCCGGGGGATGAAACGCAGCGCAATCCCCGGACGGAACGGTTGAACCCAACGCATTCCGTGATCACAGATCACGGCTCGTTATTCCTCTTTCGACATCGGTTTCAGGTGGAGATCAACTTGCATTTCGCTTTGTCCTTCGGCAATCGTGATTTTTTTCGTTTCCTGATTTGCCTTGGACTCATCCGTGGCAACCAGTTCGTAATCGCCGGGAAGCAGTCGCTTTTCATAGTATCCCGGATCGGACGGACTGGAATATGTGGTTAATGACGACCTGTAAGAAGACATAACACCCTTTTTGTATTCCGTGGTGACCTCCGGCATGTTAATGGTCACCACCCCCTTGGCGATTTTGCCGCCGTCATCCCCGTACAGATAGCCGTGAAGTTTGACGCCTCGTGGAATCACGAAGTCCCGGTATTGGATTTCCCGACCGTCACCGCTATCCACGGTTTCAGCAATACTGGAAACATAATCCGGCGATTGTGAAACAATTTGAATTCTCCAATGCTCGTCGACATTCCCGGAAATTTCAAATTCACCATTTCGCCTGGTACTGCAATTCTGTACCTGAGCCGTCTCCATTGTAATACTAACGTTCGCCCGATAAGCCGGCGTTCCGTCCTCGTATCGGATGGTTCCTTTCAAGGTCGCGCAACGCGGCAGCTTGATGACCAGAATTTTTCCCGGTTCGAAATCGTCGATGTTGTTTGGCCAGGCAATATTTAGACTGCTTTTCGTACTCGCTTGTCCATAGCACTGCGATGTTCCGTCCGGTAGGTTTACCGGCGTTTCCGGTCCGCGAGCGTAGAAAACAAGATATTGCAACTCCTTCTCTGGAATCCAGTCGAAGGTGGCGATCCCCTGTTCATTCGTAGATAAAACAATGGGAGAGGGAGCGGATTCTGGAGCAATAAACATTTTGTCAAAGTGATTCGGTTTTTCAAGTTGTCCCGCGAAGAGAGAAGGTGTAACACGACATCCCGGAATCGGCACGTCGTTTTCATCTGTGACTTTTACCGAAACCGCTTGACAACCGTCCAATACGAGATGAAACGGGCCATTGAATTTGCCTTCCGAAGAAAATCTTCCATTTTCGTCATGCCTTTCCCCGGTATAAACCGCCTGAAAACCGACACCGGATTTCACGGCATAAAGCAGTCCGATTGGCATTTCAGCGGATAAAGGAAAACGAAAATTGCCTGAAACATCCGTTTTGACACTCAAGGCCCACCATGATTGAGGAGCACCGACCAGTGCCCCTTCGATGGGCTTGCCGTCGGCATCGGTCACGTTCCCGGTGATGACGCGGGCTTCGGAAAGTTTGAGTTTGACTTCACCGATTCGGTTTTCCACGGGAATTTCAAACACATTTGGCAACCCCATTTGAGTCCCGTCCGGCGAAACGCCAAAGAGTTTCAACAGATTCAAATTTCGTTCCAATATGAGAAAGGCGAATTTTCCTTCGTTATTGCTCATACAATGCCATTGAGTGAAGCCGCTCAGCGGATCATAGTCATAATAAACCTTGGCATCCGCCACCGGTTTGTCATCGGCATCGACGACGTTTCCGCGAATCAGGACGTTGCCTTCGGGGATGTCGAGCGTTTTTTCAGCAATAACTTGGATGATGGGGACGTCCGGTGTTGCGGGCGTTCCCGATTTTTGATTTTCTTCCATCGCCGGTTTG
>JAVBQX010000033.1:0-4810 GCA_031548645.1 Thermoguttaceae bacterium | reverse complement strand
AACCGCCGCGTCACAAGCGTGTTCCCGCTCACATTCAAGGCGCCATCGTGTGAGCCAGAGCACCGGATTCGGCCAGTGAAAAATCGAAACCAACCGCACGAAAACATGCACCGCCGGGTCGAGCCGCTTGATGTGGGCCAGTTCGTGCAGCAGCACAAGTCGCAACGCGTCCGGCGAGAACTGCCGCACCACGCGTTCCGAAAGAATAATCGTCGGGAAAATCACCCCGAACGACGCGGCGGCGATTTCCTGCGGCACGACGTAAAGCCGCACCCGTCGCCGGATGCGCAACTCGCGCCGGCATTCGTGCAGCATGGTATTGAGCAGCATGTCGTTCGTCGGCCGCACACGGCGGCAAAGACGTTGCAGCCAGATTTCGCCGCTTGCGTATTTGAACGCGAAGAACAACGCCCCGCACAACCACGCCGCGAAAATTCCCCACGTGACGCGTTCCCGCAATGACACGTTTGCAATGGATGTGTCGGGAACGGCCGCGGTTGTAGACGTCGGTGTAATCGTCGGTTTGGTGATCGTTTCATTGACGGAAACCGTCGCGAAATCAGGCGGCGGCGGTTTCGGCGTTGCGTGATTCGCAACATGCGGCATCGCAATATTTGGTGATGGGGCGTCAACGACGGCGGCCGTTTGCGGTTGATGTTGCGTCGGCAACAGGCCGACGGGACTGCTCGGAAGCACCGGAAGGGCGAGCCGCAGCAGCACGATCCCCCAAAGCAGATAACGCCAACGCGGTTCGAGCCGTTCGCGAAGCAGCAGCGTGACGCCGCCGACAATGACGGCAAGCATCGCCGATTGCCAAATCGCGGGCCATAAAAATTTGAGAGCAAAGTCAATCGTCATGGGGCAACTCCTTATTGAGCAGCTTGCGGAGTTCGTTGATTTGATCCGGCGAAAACGCCCCGTCCCGCACGAAATGCACGAGCATCTCCTTCGCGTTCCCCTCGAAGACCCGCTCAAGGAACGATTGACCATGCACCCGGATTGATTCCTCGCGACTGGCCAGTGGCGTGTAAAAGAGCACCCCTTTTTCCTTCGTCGCGGTGAGCACCTCTTTTTCGATGAGCCGGGCCAAAAGCGTCCGCACGGTCTGCGGATTCCACCCCGTTTCCGGCACCACCTCGGCGATGACGTCGTTACTTGTGAGCGGCTTGTCCGATTTCCAGACCACGTGCATGACCCGCCATTCGGCGTCGGTGATATTTTCAACAGGCATTTTTTTCTCCTCAAAAACAGCAAAACCACGTTTGTAGATTTTACGATACCACGATTGTGGTTTCTTGTCAAGCGAATTTCGTGGATAATTTTTTCGAATTTTGCTTGACAGACTTTCGACAATGTCTTATAACAGGAGTTAAGACAATGTCGAAAGTGTGCCGTCAAAAATTTCGGAGGGGAAAAAATGAAAAAAAAGGCTCAGGTCACGAAAATCTCGCCGGGCGAGGCGGAAATTCTGGAAATTCTCTGGTCGAACGGGCCGCAGACGCTTTCGCAAATTCGCGAAATTTGTTCCGGCGGAAGCGCCCGGCCGACTTTACAAACGATCCAGACGCGTCTCAACCGGATGATCGCCAAGGAATTTCTCTCGCGCAGCGACGAATATCCCGCCGTGTACGACGCCCTCATCACGAAAGACGAAACGCAGGGCAAGTTTTTCGACCTCATCGAAACGCTGGCCGACCGGAATTTCGCGCCGCTCATGCTGCGGCTGGCCGAAAAACGCTCGCTCACCGCCGAAGAAATCGCCGCGCTCGAAACGATCCTCAAAAAGAACAAGCGAGGTTGACATGTACGCAATCATTCTCCTGCAACTGGCCCGGTGTTCCGTATTTTTGGCCGTTTTGGCGCTGCTGCTCGTCCTGCTCGTTCGGGCAAGCCGCTTGAAATCCGCGGCGACGCTCCGCACGATCTGGGGGGCCTCGCTGCTCGTTTCGCTGTTCGGCTTTGCGATTCCGATCAGCGTGCCCGTGACGGTCGAACAGGAAACCGTGCACGAAGCGCCGGTCGTTCCCTCCATGTCGCAAACGTTCGAACCGCAACTTGTCGGGCAACGCAATTCAGCAATGGCATTGACGCCGTCACCTGTTGTTGATGCAACGCCATTGCCGGAAATGGAAACGCCGCAGCCGTCGACGTTTGCCGTGACGCAAACATGGTTCTTGCGGCATTGGCAAACGCTTTTGCTCGCCGCGTGGGGAATCGGCGTTCTCGTGCTGCTCACGCAGCGGCTTATTTCCCATGCGTTGCTGTCGGTGCGATTGTTCCGGCAGATCAAACCGATCGACGACGCGACTCGAAAACATTGGGAAACGCTTCTCGCGCAATACGACTTTTCACGCAACGCGATTCCGATTCGCCTGACCGATTCGACCGGCCCGGCGATCATCCGCAGCGGGTTCGACTTCGTGCTGCTGATCCCGGAAACGCTTTGGGACGAACTTTCGCCCGAACTGCGCGACGGCGTGTTGCGGCACGAGCTGGGGCATCTCGTGCATCGTGACACGCTGCTTTCGCCGCTGGCGCATCTGCTCGCGTCGCTGCAATGGTTCAACCCGGCGGCGTGGTACGCGCTCACACGCTACAACGAAGCGACCGAATGGCACGCCGACGAATTCGCGTACGGCACGCAAAACGACAGCTCGTCGCTGCTCGCGGAAACCTTCCTGGCGATTCACCGCTCGACGGAATCGCAGGGTCTTTATCTCCATTCGTTCTCGCGGTTCAGCACGCTCGACCGCATCAACCGCCTGCTCAACACCGAACAATCGGGAAAGGAACACGCCATGAAAAACTACGTCGTCGGGGCCGTCGCGCTCCTGCTGTTGCTCGCCGGAACCTTCCGCGTCGAGTTCGTCGCCCGCGCGGAGACGGAACAAGTTGAAACAAGTCAAAAGGTGGAAACGCCGCCTGAGCCAAAGCCGGAAACTGCCGGGGCAACTGTCTCGCCGTCCGCACCCGTCGCAGAAACGCAGGAGGAATTCCGCATTCATGGTCGCGTTTTCATGCCGGACGGCACACCGGCGAAAAATGCCAAAATCGTCAGTACCGGATATGTCAAAACCAACACCGCTTACGGTTTCCATACCACGACGGATCAGGACGGGAAATACGTCATTTCCACTCCAATGCAATTCATGAGATGCGACGCGTTCACACTTCAGGCGTACATGAGTCATTATCCGGAAGGAAAGGAGCCGGATCCAAAGAACATGTTCGAGGTTTACAATGCACGCGAAATCATCGACCCGCTGCTCTCGGAGATGAAATCCTTTTATCGCGAGGATCGGAACACCATCGAATGCGATTTCACATTGCAGGAAGGCTTCCCGCTTCATGGAACAGTTCGTTACGCCGATGGAACGCCCGCGAAAAACGCCATCGTCAGCATGGTTCCCGTGAAAACGCCGGACATCTTCAAAGAAAAGATGAGCGCCACTTTTTCCCGGGGAACATTCACCGATGAGGAAGGCAACTATCAGATTTACCTTTCGCCGGAGGAATACAAAGTTTCCGCCATTCGAGGTCAGAAAGACCAGTTGGTTGAAATCGGTCCCGGGAAAAATCCGGAGGTCGATCTTCTCCTGAAGAACATCACGTTGGTTCGGTTTGTTCATGCGGATGACACGCCGCTTTTCCAGAAGAAAATTCTGACGCCGCTGAATTTGGCGCATTGGGAATTCGGGGAGCTGGACGCGTTCGGCAAACCAAAATTGCTTTCCGTCGGATCAGGATGGGATACCAATGAAAACGGCGATTTCGAAATGTGCCCGGAAGGAAAAACTTATCTTTTGTTCACGACCGATGATTTTCAGGAAGGTTATGTCGGTGAAATTCCCGCAGGGCTTGAAAACTTCGCCGTTGTCAACGCGAAACTCGTGCCGACCGCAAAAGCCAAATTCCGCATCCTCGACGCATCGGAAAAACCGTTGATCGGCAAAGATGTTTTCTGCTATGTGCATGTGAAACATTCTCTTGGCCAGGGAAGCTACAACGGTCTTCGTGTCGGCGATGTGATTCGCACGGACGATGAGGGTTACATCACCATTCCCGTCCCGGCGTTGGGTGATTTCGCGGATCGCTTCAAGTATGAGTTGAACGTCAGTCTCCCGGAGAATCAGGACGTGAAACAACGCAGCAAACCCGAGTTCACGCCGGCATTGTCGAACACCGTCACCGATTTCGGCGATGTGTTTCTTGAGGGGGATTTTACGGCGTTTGAAAAATGACAGACGGTGATGACCAATTAATACTACACGCAATAAACAGATTGTCTCCAATGGCAGCCCGGAGCGTAAGCGACGGGTATTACCGTTCCAAAACGATTTCGGTTTCTGATTCATTTTGGGAAATGATTTGCCAAATGGAAACGAACCGGAAAAGGGAACTTTACCCCGTCGCTTACGCTCCGGGCTGCCATTTTTTGATCGAACTCGTTGCGCTGCGTTCCCGGCTGCTGTTCTTGCGGAATATTTTCCGGCGGAAGTACCTTTGTCCCTTGCTGACGCTGCGGGCTCCGGTTTAATGCGAAATAAACGCCAATTCGAAAACATCCTGTTTTTCCCATATTGCCGCGTCGATTGCTGTTTTGTGCGTTCCGGTCTGAAAAATCAGCCTTGACGCGGGGGGCGGGGCTTGTTATGCTTCGCCAACCATTGGGGAAACTCCCCCAGCGAGTCATGAATGGCCAAGCCGCGATCAACAACCATCCCATATATTATTGTGAAGGAGAAAGCACGATGAACTTCAACTTTTTTGACTGGGTCCGTGACGGAGTCAAGCGATCGGTCCTCATGGG
>JAVBQX010000183.1:0-6878 GCA_031548645.1 Thermoguttaceae bacterium | reverse complement strand
AAAGGAAGCCAGCCACGCAAACGCCTTGACCGCGAGATTCTTTGACATCAGGCACTCCTTATGATAAAGTGAGTATGAAAAAGCGGAAATCAAAAAATTCCCGCCTCGGATGCCGGTTTTCCATCAAAAGAACGATGATGTTCAGAATCATACCAAAACAAATTTCACCTTGCAAGGAATTTTGCGCGGCAGCATGAAATTTGCGCCGAATTTTTTCGTCCCTCGCTGACGCCGCCGGCTCCGTTTGGCAATCTTGACAGGCGGGCGGAATCGCGTATGATGATTTCCAAGGCGGTCGGAAAACCAGACTGCCTGTCTTTTCAATGCGGGGGGCGTGATGAGTGCAAGTTCCAATATGACGGCGGTTTATCCCGGTTCTTTTGACCCGATCACGCTCGGGCACGTCAATGTCGTCGAGCGCATCAGCCGGATTTTCGACCGCGTCATCATCGGGATCGGCATCAATCACGAAAAACGCCCGTGGTTTACGCCGGAACAGCGCGTTACGATGATTGAGCAATCGACCGCGCACCTGTCGAACATCGAAGTTCGCCTGTACGAGGGGCTGACCGTCCGGTTTGTGCAGCAGTGCAAGTCGAAAATCATGGTCCGCGGCGTGCGCCCCATCACGGACATCCCGGCCGAAATGACCATGATGATGGCCAACCGGCAACTGGCCCCTGACGTCGAAACGCTGTTCCTCGTCGCCGACGGCGAGTTGGCCCACGTTTCCAGCTCGCTGATCAAGGAAATCGCCGGCGTTTCCGACGATTTGGTCCTCAAGCGTTTCCTGCCGGCGGCGATCGTCCCGGCGGTTCGCGATTATATCATCAATCACATGTAAATTGCGAGGCGGTTCTGTGCGAATTCCGTGATCGCAGATCACGGCTCGTGGATTTTGCATTTTCAAAATCTGCCGTTGAGTTTGTACTGCTTCGATTTGTTGTAGATGGTTTTTTCGCTGACGCCGAGCTGCCGGGCCGACATGGAACGGTTCCCTCCGTTGGCGGCCAGGGTTTCGATGATCAAACGCCGCTCGACTTCCGCGATCGACATTCCGGCCAGGCCGAGGTATTCCGACCCCCTGTCCCACAATACGGCCGGGCCGTCAAAGACGATGTCCTTTTCGCTGATCACGGAGTTTTTCGCGCGGAGACAGGCGCGATAAACGACATCGTAATATTCGCGGAAATTGCCCGGCCATGTGTGCCGTTGCAGTTTGGCCAGCGCTTCGTTGGACACCATGAGCACCTGTCCGCCGGTAAACCGGGCATATTGCGTCATCAGCGTTCGCGTGAACGCGGGAATGTCTTCGGTCAGGTCCTTCAGGTTGGGCAACTGGATCGTCTGCGTGCTCAACTGGTAATACAAATCTTCCAGGAATGAATTCGTCAGGCAGGCGACGGAAAGATTTTGCGTCGCCCCTGCGATAATCTGCACGTCGACCCGCGTCGGCTGTTTCGCACCGTTCCGAATATAGTATCCGTCCTTCAGGTAACGTGACAGCTTTTCCTGGATCGACAGGGGCAGGGCCGTGATCTGGCCGAGGTACAACGTGCCGCCGTTGACGAGTTCGAACAGCCCTGCGCGTTCGCCGTAAAGCCCGGCCTGCGTTCCTTTCGTATAGCCGAACAGGAGCGCGTCGAGAATGACGGGCGTCAAACTTTCGCAATCCACCGCCTGGAACGGATGATCGGCCCGCGGTCCGGCAAGGTGAATCTGTTGGGCCGTCAGCAATTTGCCGCTGCCGTGCTCCCCGCACAGCAGGACGCTCCTGCCGAGTCGCGCGAACGCGCTGATCTGCCGCCGCCGGCTCTCGCACAAGGGTGAAGTCCCGTATAATTCCGAGCAAAACGTCGGCATGCCGATCGACTGCCGCAAGGAGCGATTTTCCTTCAACAGGTCGGTAAATTTAACGGCATATTCGATCCGGCTGAGCAAATCCTTGCGGTTGCAGGGACGCAAAACGTAGGAAAATGCGAATTCCCTGAGCAGGCATGTCCTTTCCGCGTTCTGGTGCGGCTCGTCGACGATAATGACGGGTATGCCCGCAAAACATTCCTGGAGGAAGTTGCGGAGCGACGCGGTGGATAACTGGCAGCTCCCCATATCGACAAGCACGGCGGCGTATCGCTCGTGGTTGTCGTCGGACATGCACTCTGCGAACATGCTTTCGGAAACGTCGAAGCCCTCTTTTTCCAGGAATTCCCGGAGCGTCGAGCGTCCGACGAAATCGTCGCACAAGACCAGGATTCGTTGTTTCGACGATGCGTTTTCCGTCGGGCGAAACGCCTCCGCGGCGGATTCCCTGTATTCGGGCGTGTGGGCGTTGTGCACGTGGCGATCCGCGGCGCCATATCTGTTTTCCCGCTCAAAAACACCGGAATGCCGCGACATGGGAATCGCGATCTCCTGTTGTGCGTCACTCTCGTGGTGCAAAAGCGTGCCGGATAAAAGACTGTCATCCTGAATCGGCAAATCATAATTGTTGTAAGCGTTCTGCATCTCTTCTTCCTTTCCGAGTTACATGTATCTTTCGTGTTTTGACGTGTGCGATAAGAATAATTGGTGTGGAGGCCATCGTATTCACGGGCGAAATTTTTCTTTTTTCAAATCACATGTAAAATCATGATTTATTATCGAATTATTTCGCCCGCTGAATCTGGTGGAATTTTATACAGTTCGGTATTTTGCAACAACAAGGGGAAATCCCTCTATTTTCCGGGGTATAAATTACTCTTATCGTGGACAATCCTTCTGCGATTTGTTATGATTGAAGAAAACAATCGCCAAATTTTCGCTTTGAGGGAAGGGGCGGTTTTCCTGCTCGCGATGGAACTTACGATCACGTGAAATCAAGGAGTCGCGATTTTGCCGCCGTGTCGCATTACAAATCCCGCGTTTTTTCCACAAGAACGGCAAACCGGTCATTTCCCGTAAAAAACATTTTTGATATCGTAGGGAAAAAGTTTTTTCCAACCTGGACAAGTAATTTTGACATTACCATAATTCACGAGACTGAAAAATATTTCCCGTCGTCTGCAAATCCTGTTGCCTTTCCTTCGGACGTTTTTTCCCGTACCGGCATGAAACCACGGCATATCGCGGATTCACAACAAGAGATACCACCGCCATGTTTGAAAAAGACCCGCCCGCGACTCCGGAAGACGAATCCGCAAGTCTTGCCCGCCAAATGTCCGAACGAATTTCGCAAATGACGTCGAACGTGCCGGTCAAAAGGTCGCATCCGTTCCGATCTGCGATTTTGCGTGGCTTGGCCGTTATCATGCCGCCGCTGTTGACGATCGTCATTTTCCTCTGGATCGCCGGGACGGTCAAAAGCTACGTCATCGACCCCCTGTTCAACTATTCGCGATACGCCTTGATTTACGCGACCTCGGACATTGTCCGCCAGAAGGATTTGCCCGCCCGCGGTTTGCAATCGGGAAAACCCGGCAGCGAACGCGTGACTCTGAAAAACGGCAAGGAATATCACCGCGTGGCCGACGGGACTTATGTGCCGACGCATGTTTACCAAACCGTCTCGGAAGGCATGGAACTGGAGGCCATTCCCGCCACGGGCATTGAGATTTACCACAGGTACGTCGAGTTCGTCTACCTGCGGCCGCACATCTTCATCCCGGTCGTGTTCGTCGCCTTCGTCTTTCTCGTTTACGTCATCGGGAAGCTGATCGCCAACCGTTTGGGGCATTATTTCTGGCGGTTGTTCGAAAATTGCGTCGAGCGCGTGCCGCTGGTCAGCAACGTTTACGGGGCGGTCAAAAAAGTGTGCGATTTTTTCTTCGCGGAAAATGAAATGCGTTTCTCGCGGGTCGTCGCCCTCGAATGGCCCCGTCGCGGAATCTGGGCCCTCGCCCTCGTCACCGGCGAAGGTCTGTTCGACCTTGAAGATCACGCCGGTGAACCGTTTTATTCGGTGCTCGTGCCGACCTCCCCGATGCCCGCGACCGGTTTCACGCTCAACGTCCCGAAAAGCGACACGCTCGAACTTTCGATCACCGTCGACCAGGCGATCCAGTTCATCGTCAGTTGCGGCGTGGTCGTCCCCGTGCGGAACGGCAAAGCCGGCGCGGAAGACACGGAAAAATGATTTTGGCGACGAAGTCGGCCGCTGCTCCCAACAAATAATGAAAGGATTTCCATGAAAAACAATATTTGTGTCCTTCTCGTTCTCCTGTTTCTGTCAATCCTGACGGGATGCGGTTCCAAGACGCCGCCATCCTCCGGTTACCGTTTGGACCCGGCGGTTTACACATTGCCTTCGGAGTCGGAAGCGATGCAATATGCAGGGTTCTTTGTCGACGCGATCAACGCGGGCGATTACGAAAAAATCGACGCGACCATTGATCCGGCTGCGATGGATTTTTTCATGGAACATCCCTCAAACAGTTTTTCAAAAAAATTGCAGGAGTCGTTGAAAGAAAGTTCCGAGGACTCTCTCCGGCAAATCAAATCCTGTTCCTCAAACCCGAAACTTATTCTGTCGAAAGAAGGGGCCAAGGGTTTTATTGTCGAAATCTCGCTTAAAAGCGGCAAAGCGATCAGCCAGCTGTTCACCCTTTACAAAAACGGCAAGGGCAAAACGGGCGTGTGCCTGGTGGGAATCGCGGAATAACAATTGCTGTACATTTCATCAACCCGAAAAACCACCTCCATGTCACGAACGCTGCTCGAACACAAAAAGTCGCAACGCATCATCGACCTGCTCGAACGGGGCGGCGCGACCGGCGTTTATTTCGTCGGCGGTTCCGTGCGCGATCATTTTCTCGGACGGCCGGACATCAAGGACATCGACATCGAGGTGTTCGGCCTCGGTTATGACGCGATGGTCGGCATTCTCTCGCCGTATTTTCGCGTCAACCTGGTCGGGCGGAGTTTCGGCACGCTCAAGGTCGACCAAAAAATCGACGTGAGCATCCCGCGGCGCGAATCGAAGACGGGCGTCGGACACAAGGGTTTTCTCGTCGCGTCCGATCCCGGCATGACTTTCGCCGACGCGGCCCGACGTCGCGATTTTACGATCAACGCGATCGGCATGAAACGCGACGGCACGATCGTCGATCCGTATCATGGCGTCGAGGATATCCGGCGCAAGAAGCTCCGCGCGACCAGCGAAGCCTTCGGCGAAGACCCTTTGCGCGTGCTGCGCGGAATGCAGTTCGCGGCCCGCTTCGGCTTTCAGCTCGAACCCGCGACGGCGGAAATGTGCCGCTCGTTGCGGGGGGAATTTCCGGCCCTTTCACCCGAACGCGTTTGGGGCGAGTGGGAAAAATGGGCCACAAAATCGCGGTTTCCTTCGTTCGGCCTGCGCGTGCTCGAAGCGACCGGTTGGCTCGAATGTTTCCCGGAACTCGCCGCCCTTCGCGGTACGCCGCAACACCCGCTCTGGCATCGCGAAGGTGACGCCTTTGATCATGTCGCGGCCGTTGTCGACCAGATGGCGCTGATCGTTTCGCAGGAGGAATACCGCCATGACACGCGATTGGCGCTGATGTTCGCGGCCCTGCTGCACGATGTCGGCAAACCGTCGACGCTGTTCGAACGTGAACCGGGCACCTGGCATTCGCCGGGGCATTCCGAGGCCGGGGTTCCGCTGGCGCAAAATTTTCTCGAACGCATGAAATCGCCCGGCTGGCTGGTCGAGCTCGTGCTGCCGCTGGTTCGCGAACACCAGTCACACATCCGGCTGCCACTCAGCGAAACGCCGTCCGATACGCAGGTGCGTCGCTTGGCGCAACGACTGAACCCGGCGAATTTGCGTTTGTGGGCCGATCTCGTGGCCACCGACACGCGCGGGTGCGACAACGACCTGACCGCCCATGCGACGCAACCCTGGCTTGACGCCGCCAAACGACTCGGCATTTTCGACGGCCCGCCGCGCCCGATGCTGCAGGGTCGCGATCTCATCGCGCTGGGTATCGAACCCGGTCGCGAAATGGGCGAAATTCTCAAAACCGCGTTCGAGGCCCAGCTCGACGGCGAGTTTCTCACCCCCGATGACGCCGCCGTCTGGCTGAAACGTTTTGTTGCCGAACGTTTGGCAGAATGAAAAAATGACGTCAGAAAAGTAAGAACTGTCACGGCAAGCCCCCCCGCAGCATCGGCGAGGGACGAAAAATCGGCTCTAATTTCAACGGGCGTGCCAAAAACATTGCAAAGTGAAATTTGTTTTGGTATAATTCTGATCATCATCGTTCTTTTGATGAAAACCGGCATCCGAGGCGTGAATTTTATGGTTTCCGCCTTCCTCATATCACTTTTTTCGATGAAGGAGTGCCTGATGTCGAAAAATTTCGCGGTCAAAGCGTGTGCGTGGCTGAATTCTTTCCGCCCGGGCGGCGAAATGGGTAAAATGAACGGGGGGGGGGGGTAAGAACACATTGAAGATCAAGCCCCATTCCAACCGCAAACTTCTGCGTCATGAACCGCTCGAAGACCGGCACCTGCTGGCGGTGGATTTGACGGGCGGAATGTCCGGCGGCATGTCGAGCGCGTTGTTTCCGCAGGAGGAATTGGCGGCGCCGCAAGTCGCGCCATTCCTTGTGCAGGAAATTGGTTCGGCACTTGTTCCGGGCGACATCGCCGAGCAGGAAACCAACTTCACAGCGCAAGAGGACGCAGAAAATATTATTGCGGCGAACGTGGCGTCATTCGAACAAACTTCGTTTGATTGCATCGCGACCATGCCTTCGGTGACAGCGGATGTTGCCGCGATGTCGGAGACCACGTTAGCCGTCTTCCCGCAACGTGAGGAATTCCGGGCTTTTCACACTTTGCAACGGGTCGCGCCGGACATCGACGAAAACGTGCTCGCCTCGCTTCGACGCTTCAACGAACGCAAATCGCATCAGGCGGAA
>JAVBQX010000191.1:0-17572 GCA_031548645.1 Thermoguttaceae bacterium | reverse complement strand
AACTTCGTCGGTTATTTCGCCAATCCGACGGGTTACGTGTTCATT
Source organism: Thermoguttaceae bacterium (assembly GCA_031548645.1). Lineage (GTDB taxonomy): Bacteria > Planctomycetota > Planctomycetia > Pirellulales > Thermoguttaceae > WRMR01. The sequence goes on along the minus strand of JAVBQX010000191.1, from coordinate 17,527 downwards.
TGCGTTTTTGTTTTGCTCGGTTCGATCGCGGCCTTTCTGCCGGACGAATTCTTCAACAAGAACCTGGCCAACCTCGACCAGTTGATCACCTGGTTTCCGCTGATCATGCTGGTCTTCGTTCCGGCCGTCACGATGGGCATCTGGGCCGACGAACGCCGCCAGGGCACCGACGAACTGCTGCTGACCATTCCGGCCGGCGATTTCGAAATCGTGCTCGGCAAGTTTTTCGCGGCCATTGGCATTTTGACCGCGTCACTGTTGTTTTCGTTCGTCAGCAACCTGACGATTTTATATCAACTCGGCAACCCGGACGTCGGGCTCTTTGCGGCCACCTATCTCGGATTCTGGCTCATCGGTCTGATGATGGTTTCGGTCGGCATGGTCGCTTCGTTCCTGACGGGCAACCTGACCATCGCCTATTTGCTCGGCGCGATGTTCAACGCCCCGTTCGTCGCCGCGCAGTGGGCCTACGCCCTGCCGGTGTCCGCCAAAACGGCCGACGCGGTCGGGAAATTCAGCGTCGAGTCCCAATTCGCGGCCTTCGGGCGCGGCATCGTCGGATTTTCCGGCGTCATGTATTTCGTCTCCATCACGCTGGTCATGCTTTACGTGTGCATGGTTTTGATCAGCCGGCGGCACTGGTCGGCCAACCAGGCTTTTCACGGTTGGGCCCATTATCTCGCCCGCGGGGCCTCGCTGCTGGTGATCGCGATTTGCCTTTGCGCCGTCGCCCAGCGTTTCGACCTGCGTTACGACATGACGCAGGAAAAACTCAGCACGCTTTCCCCGGAAACGCTCCAATTGCTCGATTCGCTCGACCCGAACTACCCGGTCAACATTGAGGGCTTCGTCAGCCCGAGCGTGCCCGACGCCTACGCGAAAACGCAGCTCGACATCTTGACGCTGCTCCGCGAAATCGAGAACCGCGGCAAGGGCAAGGTCACCGTCCGCATTCACCGACTGGAACCGTTCACCCCCGACGCGATGCTCGCCGACCAGCGTTTCGGCATTCTGCCGCGCACGGTTTATCACGCGAAACGCGGCGTCATGCAGCCTGATCGCATTTACCTCGGCGTGAGTCTGACCTCGGGGCTGAACACGGTGCAATTGCCCTTCATTGACCGCGGGCAGTCGGTCGAGTACGAACTGGTCCGCGCGGTCTGCAACGTCACCGCACAGGGCAAGAAAAAAATCGGTATTTTGAAGACCGACGCCCACGTGATGGGCGATTTCGACTTCCGCACGATGCGTCCGCCCATGCCCTGGCCCATCGTCGGCGATTTGGAACAGCAGTACGTCGTTTCGGAGATCGACCCCCAAACGCCGATTTTGGAAAAATACGACGTCGTACTCGCCGTGCAACCCTCGACGCTCGCGCCGAACGACATGATCAATTTCATCGACATGGTCCGTCGCGGCCAACCAACGCTGATTTTCGAGGACCCGCTGCCCTACCTGTTCCCGCACCTGACCGGCACGGAAGACCCGAAAATGTTGGGCGGCAGTTCGCAAATGAACATGTACGCCCAGCCCATTCCCAAGGGAAACATCGAACCGCTTTGGGAGATGCTCGGGGTCGGTTTCAACTCGCGGCGCATCCCGCGTTCGGATTATAACCCGGTGCGCGGCGTCGCGAGCGGCATTCCGCCGGAATTTCTGTTCCTGGCTTATGACCCCAACAAACCGGAAGACCGCAAAAACCGCCCGTTCTCGCAAAAGGACCTGACAACCCGGATGCTGCGGCACGTGCTGATGCCCTTCAGCGGGTCGATCAACGTGCAGAAAAAGCCGGATTTCAAGGTCACGCCGCTGATCTGGACGACGCGGGCCAACGGTTACGTCGAGCGGGTCGATATTTTCCCGGTCGGTCGCGTGGGGTTCGGAACCCGGGCCATGTCGCCGGATGAAAATCGCCCCGTACATAAGGACGCCAACCAGTACGATCTGGCCGTTCGCATCACGGGCGAACTGCCGCCGGTCGTGCAGCAGAAACCGGCGGAAAACACAGACGGCAAACCGCAGGCCGCGGCTTCGACGAAGATCAACGTCATTCTCGTGGCCGACGTCGACATGGTGACGCCGGTGTTTTACGCGCTCCGCCAACAGGGAAGCGACCCGCGGCTGGGCACGAATTTCACCTTCGACAACGTGACTTTCATCCTGAACGCGATCGACTCGCTGGCCGGGGACGAACGCTTCCTCGCCGTGCGCGGACGCCGCCCCGAACACCGGGCTTTGGACAAATTCGACGAAATGACCGGCAAGATCAACGAGTACGCCGCCGCGCAGCGGGAACAGGCCCAGAAAAAGCTCAAGCAAACGATTGACGCGGCCCAAGAGAAAATGCGGGCGAACGTCGACAAACTGGCCCTCGAACTGCAAGGCAACATGGAACGCCTGACGATGTCAGAATTGGGGAGCCGCGTCAAGGCGATGGAAATGGCCGGCCAGAAAAAGCTGAACGCCGACACGGAAGACCTGCAACGCGAATTCGAACAAAAGGCCACTGCCCTCGAAGTGCAACGGCAGGAGGAATTGCGGCACCAGCAGGGCATGATCAAGGCCCTGGCCATCCTGATCCCGCCGACGCCGCTGCTCCTGCTCGCCAGCGCCGTGTTCTTCTGGCGCGGCATGAAGGAAACGACCGGGGCGTCGAAAAAACGTTTGCGGTCGGGGAAGAAATAGATCATTTTTTGCCACGGAAAACACGGAATCGCACGGAAATTTCCGTGTTTTTCCGTGAATTCCGTGGCTAAATATAAAAATGAGAAATGAGAAATCAACGATGAACGAAATCACGAAAACCTCGATTTTTATTGCGATTGCCCTTGTCCTGTTGCTGTTCGCGTGGCTCGTGCAGCCGCGGGAACGGTCCCATGAGACCAACGATTTGATCGGTCGGGAACTGTTGGAGAATTTCAAGGACCCGTCGCAGATCAAGGAACTGCGAATCGTCAAATACATTCCCGACACGGGCGACCTGGTCGATTTCCGCGTGGCCGAGGTCGACGGGAAATGGTGTTTGCCCTCGCACCAGAATTATCCCGCCGACGCGGACACGCAAATGGGACTCGTCGCTTCCGATTTCGTCGACCGGAAGGTGCTCGACGTCGCCTACAAGGACACGGGCTCGCCGAACGTGCGGGAAATGCACGCGACCTACGGCGTGATCGACCCGAACTCGAAAAATCCCGGTGCCGGCGACGGCGTCGGGGTCAAGGTGATCTTCACCGGGCCGAACCGACGCGTATTGGCCGCGTTGATCATCGGGAAAGAGGTGGAAAACACCAATGGAATGCACTCCTACGTGCGCGTGCCGGAGCAAAACACCGTGTACGTCATGGCGATCAACAAGGATCACCTTTCGACGAAATTCGACGACTGGATCGAAAAGAACCTGCTCGACATCAGCAGCTACGATCTCGACTCGGTGCGGATGCAGGACTATTCGACCGACCTCGTGGAAACCGAACAGGGCGCGGCCATGGTGCCGCTGTTTCACAGCTATTACAAGGTCGATTACGACCCCATGACGCTCGGCGAGAAATGGCGGCTTGACATTTTGCAGCGTCAGGACCCGAAAACGGGCCAGCGCGTCAACGTGACGCTCGCCCCTGAGGAAACGGTCAACGAGAAAAAACTGGAGGACATGCGGCAGGCCTTTGACGATTTGAAGATCATCGACGTGTTGCGCAAGCCGGAGACCATCGCTTCGGCCCAGCGGGAAGGCAAGCCGCCTTTCAAAACGGAGGAGGACGTCAATGTCCTGCAGGATGTCGGCTTCATATTGCATGCGAGCCAGACGGAAGACGGGAAAGCGTTCTATCGGTTTTACACGCGCCAGGGCGAGGCGTTCATCGACATGAAGGACGGGATCGTGTACCACCTGCTGTTCGGCAACCTGACCGGGACGAACATCGCCGAAAACGCGAACGCCCCGGCGCCCGGCGAAAGCGGTGAACAGGCGGCGGGAGCGAGCGCCACTGCTGCGACGAACGTGCTTTCGGCGAACCGCTATTTGATGATTTTGGCCGAATTCGACGCTTCGATCGTCGAAAAGCCCGCCCCGATTCCGCTGACCGAAGTGCCCGCCGAGGGTGATGAGCAGGAACTCGCCAAATTGAAACAGCAGCGGGAATCGGACGAACGGCACAACAAGCAGCTTGAGGACGAATACAACGCCGCCATTGAGGCGGGGAAACGCCGGGCCGCGGAACTGAACCTCCGTTTCGCCGACTGGTTTTACGTCATCTCGGACGAGGTCTTCAAAAAGATACACCTCATCGACAGCGAGCTGGTCATCACACCGGGCCAGCCGGCGCCCGATTCCGGGCGCGACGCGGCGCTCGACGGCGTGATTCAAAATTTCGTCGACGGGGCCAATGTGCCCGCGGGGGAAGGCGAAGAAGTTGATTTTTCGAAATTCAATATCGACCAACCGCCGCAGGAAACTCCAGCCGCGCCGGAGGAAAAAAACGCCGAAGCGAAACCGACAGAAGAAACACCGGCAGAGCAGGAAGGTAGGGCGGTCACGCCGTGACCGCCGTTGAATTGGAAATCAATTCTACCATATCTGTCCTGGTACGACCGCTCCATCACTGTCGCGGCTCTGATTGCGGCGGTCTCGGCGAGACCGCCCTACCTTGAAATTGCATTACGTTGTATCCCACAAAACGGCAAACCATCTCACCACCAACCCAACGGAACACATCATGACGGAAATCGCAAGCTGGATCGCAAACGGGCCGGTCATTCTCGACGGCGGCTGGGGCACGCAACTGCAACTGCGCGGACTTGAGGTCGGGGCCCACCCGGACATCTGGAACCTGACCGCCCCGGAAAAGGTCGAAGCGGTCGCGCGGGCCTACGTCGAAGCCGGCAGCGGAATCATCTTGACCAACACCTTCGGGTCGACCAAATACACGCTCCAGCGGCACGGTTACGACGGCAAGGTGGCCGAAATCAACCGGGCCGGGGCCGAAATTTCGAAACGGGCCGCCGGCACGCGGGCGAAGGTTTTCGCCTCGATGGGCCCGAGCGGCGTCATGCTCATGATGGGCGAGGTCAAACCCGAGGAACTTTCTGACGCGTTTCTCGAACAGGCCGCGGCCCTGGCTTCGGCGGGGGCGGACGCGATCGTCGTCGAAACGATGAGCGATCCGGCCGAAGCGGCAATCGCGGTCAAGGCAGCCAAATCGACCGGCCTGCCCGTGGCGGTGAGTTTTGTGTTCGATTCGGGCAAGGACAAGGACCGCACCATGATGGGCACGACGCCCGAACAGGTCGTGCAACAGATGACCGACGCCGGGGCCGACATCATCGGCTCGAACTGTGGACAGGGTATCGACGGTTTTATTCCGATCTGTCGACGCATACGCGCCGCGACAAACTTGCCCGTTTGGATGAAGGCCAACGCGGGACTGCCCGAAATCGTCGACGGTAAAACCGTGTACCGGCAATCGCCCGAAGCCTTCGCCGAAAAGGCAATCGCCCTGGTCGAAGCGGGCGCGAATTTCGTCGGCGGCTGCTGCGGCACCTCCCCCGATTTCATCCGGGCCCTCGCCGCGACGCTGAAACGATAATGACAATCAGAGCCCGAAGCGTAAGCGAGGGACAAAATCAGAGCCGCGACAGTTATGGAGCGGTTGTGTTTGGGTAAACACAATCACTAATCGACTGGGGCATAGGCCCGTTTTTGTGATTCCTCGTCCCAGATTTCCTGGTATTGGCGGCCTTCCCGAACCGTGTCCGGGTCAAGCGTCACGCGAATGACAGTGACCAGGTAGTCGGCGCCGGCAGTTAATCGCGACGTTTTTCCAATACCAGAATGCTTACGACACACAATTCCGTCGTTTACCGCAAGAATTCCAGCATGTCCACCGTCGTTTGGTCGAATACGGCTTCACATTCCAGGAAGTCTTTCATCGTGAGTATTCCAATATCCTTGTATTCGCGGGCGGTTTCCGCCAAATAATTCGCCGTGGCCCATTGAGTTTCGTACACGTCCAAAAGTTTTTTCGCGTATTCCCGACGTGAGTCGTGATCCTTCGCATTTTCATAATGCCAACGATGGTATTCCACCTGCTTTTGCAGGAAAAAATACTTCGTCTGCAACAGGCCGAGCACGTTTGTTCTCGCCGGTCTCCTTTGGGTCTCGGAGTCTTCCTGAAATTCCTTGATGTAGTTCTTGAGAATTTGTTGTGCCTTGTCCCGTTGGTCCTGAAGAATCCGGGCCGTTTGCCCGGAAATGTCGCCGTTGTCTTCCGTCCTGATTGTCAACTTGAATATCTCCCTATCAAAAGCGATGCGATCATGCAGGTTTTCGCAATGAAGACATGTCAGGATGGTCGCCTTGTATTGTTGAAACAGCTCTTTGCTCATGACCACCAGTTTTTGGGTCGTGTCCCATTGTTTTTCGTATGTTGCCACAAGGTTTTCCGCGGTTTTTTGGCAGGATTCGCCATCTTCGGTATTTTGGTATTGCCATCGAAGCAGTTCGATTTGCTTTTGATGCAAATAGAATTCCGCAAAGAGCCTGGCAAAGGGTGTCGCTAAAATAACACGCGGAGGTGTGCCAATATACTGATGCTCCTCGACCATGCGTTCCGCTTTTTTCGCGTTGTTCTCCAACAATTCGAGAATTTGAGCATTTCTGCTTTCATCCGATTGATTTGTCGGCGGAAAGTTCAACCGCTCCCAAACCGCCCGGTCCAACGCGATTTCCGCGTCAAGGCAGTCTTGAGGTGTAATAACTCCCCACTTTCTGCATTGTTCCGCCTCGCTTGCCACGTTCTTCGCCGTGTCGATTTGGTCAACATAAGTGGCCATGATCTTCCGGGCGATGTCATCGCGGGCTTCGTCATTTTCCGCATTCCGATATTGCCATCGATACATGGCCAATTGCGATTCACAAACATGACTTTTTGCCAAATTGATTTCATAAGACGCACGCGGATGTTGAGAACTTGACACTTTATAAAAACCCAAACAATCGTCATGGATTTTCTCCGCCTTTTCAATGCTTTTTTTCATCGTTTCAACGATCAAGTCCGCTATGTCCGCGGCGGTCGGTCGCTCATCCGGCGATTCTCGATAAAACAACGTTTGGAGAAGCCGGTTTTCATAACGGATTTGATTGATCCCCTTGACATAATTTTCGACGTATCTTTCGCTGCGTTCCTCCATCGCCGCCTCCTTGGCTTTTTCAAGCAGCGGCAGCCGCAATTCATTATTGGAGATGATTTGGTCGGCCCAATGTCGCCGCCGTTCATGATCCGAGGCGTTGGCCAGTTTCCACGAATACAGGGTCGCCTGCCTTTGATAAATTAGCAGTTCCTTGAAACTCAAGGTTTCGCGTTGTCGTGATTCCGAGTACTTCCATTCTTCCATCATGGCCGGCGTGTCGATAAAATCCTGCCTCGCCGTTTCCAGGTTCTTTTCCAGATAATCGGCAACGGCATCCACTTGCGTTTCGGGCAAATTCGGTTGATCGTCCGCCTTGCCGTCATTCGCCAAAATCGCAACTGACATCACCATTACGATCATTCCGAAAAGGGAGAAAACAGAAAGTCGTTTTAAGGTCATGTGCATGTTCATATACGCCTCCCATTGGTTATTGGTACTACTGGAATGATCGCCGTTGGGTGATTTTCGCACCGCCTTGAGAAAAAATCGTGCAATTGTCCACCCCCGAAATTATACTTGCATTGTTCACGGATTTCATTGAGAATGCCAAATTGTTTTATAAAGTTTCATTCTGTTCCCCCGTAAGGCTTCCGCCGAAAAATGATGATCAAGAACAGCAGCCGGGAACGCAGCGCAGCGGAGTGACCGGGGTGAGGAGCCGCAAATAATAAAGTACACCGATTTTCGAAAAATTTTGAACGGCAAACCGAAAACGCGAAATACGCTAATTCCGACGGACATGCCCCACACCGGTCACTCCGTTCGTTGCGCTCTCTGCTTTCCCCGCTGTCATTCTTGCGCAGAACTTTCCAGCGGAATCCTTTGTGTGAGCTATTTGTATTTTTGAAATTTTGTCAGCGCGACGATGTTGGGCGTTAAATGCTTTGCCATGCGTCGCGGCACAGGGCGCAAAATTCCTCCTCGGGAACGCCGAAGGTTTTCGCTTCCGCGGCCAGTTGTTCGAGCCGGTCCGAAACGGAAAGCCGGAAGGTCGAAACGTCGGGCGGCTTCGGTTTCTCGGACACGACGACGCCCCGCTGGCGGTGGATGACCAGCACGCCGTCGTCGCGCAACATCTGGTACGCCTTGTTGACCGTGTGCAGGTTGACCCCGATATCGGCCGCGAGCTGTCGCACTGAGGGGAGGCTTTCGCCCGGCGCCAGCCTCCCCGACGCGATCCCGTGAATCACCTGCTGCCGTATCTGCTGGTAGATCGGCACGTCCGACTGGAGATCAAGTGTCAGCAACATGATTTTTGTGAAGGAAATTGTTATTCTTTTTGTGTTTCTATATTTGTTATACAACAACTATAACAGATGACACAAAAAAGTCAATGGTTTTTCCGTGACCGTCCGGATTTTTTCGCGTCCGTTGGAGATTGGGGCGATCTTTGCTATAATTTTGTACGATGTGGTTTGGCATTTCTGAACAGATTTTTGAGAGACATCCTCATGGGCGAACAACGTCATGCCGTGACCGGGGCGTTCGGGTATTCCGGGCAACAAATCGCAAAACGTCTGCTGGACCGCGATTGTGAAGTCGTCACGCTGACCGGCAAGCCGCCGCAGCCGGAATTGTTCGGGCGGTCGATTGAAACGTTTCCGCTGGCCTTTGGCGACCCCGATGGTCTTGCCCGGTCGCTCGACGGGGTGCGGGTTCTTTACAACACCTACTGGGTTCGGTTCAATCACAAAAATTTCACGCACGCCGACGGAGTCCGCAACAGCGGCGTTTTGTTCGAGGCCGCGAAACGGGCCGGCGTTCGGCGGATCGTGCATGTGAGCATCGCCAACCCGGCGGAGGATTCGCCCTTCGAGTATTATCGCGGCAAGGCGATCATTGAGCAAAAACTGCGGGACAGCGGCGTCACGCACTCGATTTTGCGGCCGACCGTGCTGTTCGGGCACGGCGACATATTGATGAACAACATCGCCTGGACGCTGCGGCGTTTTCCCGTCGTCGGATATTTCGGCAAGGGCGATTACCGTATCCGGCCGATTCACCTCGACGATTTCGCCGACCTGATTGTCGAACACGGCACGCACGAGGGCAACGAAACGATTGACGCCGTCGGTCCGGAAGATTACACGTACAAGGCTCTGCTGCGAACGGTCGCGGAAGCGATCGGCACGCGCAACCTGCTGATGCCCGTTCCCATGTGGCTCGGTTATTCCGTGGCGAAACTCATCGGGCTGGCACACCGGGACACGTTTCTGACGCGTCCGGAAATCGGGGCCCTCACGGCCGGCCTGCTCACATCCGATGCGCCGGCGACGGGCCGGATTTCATTGCGGGAGTACCTCCGCGAAACCCGCGAAACGATCGGGCGAACCTACGCCAACGAATTGAGTCGACGTTGAATTCCATACGTCGAATAAGTTTGACCACCAGGAATTCCGTGATCATGGATCACGGCTCGTTTCTCCCGATATGACTCGTTTCATTCTACTTCCAATTGCCCCTCGCTTACGCTTCGGGCTCTGACTTGTAATCGCTGTCAAACAACATCCTTGTCGTCTCGGCGGCAAAACAAACGACAAAAATGTCGCGACTGCGAAATACTTGCGCATTATTTGTGGCATTTTCATGGTTTGTAATCTTTTTTGCAACTTGGTGTTATGAAAAAGTTGCGTGCGTTTAATGAATTTGGCGCAACACTTGCATTTTAAAAAAATCCAAAGTCCGTTGTGATGAAATCCTGTCGGTTCACACGGAAAGAACGAAGCAAAACTTTGGACGGGGCAACAAAATTGATAGGACATTCCCCGTTCCGCCATTTTCAATGATTAGCTTGGAGAAGGTCTAAAATGAGTTCGCAAATCAGTTCCCAAAATTACAACCCCTTCGAGGTGTCCCAACAGCAGTTGGACGATGCGGCCGAAATGCTTTGGCTCGACGATGCGACGCACGCCCTGCTGCGAATCCCGGAAAAGGAAATTCACGTTTCGATTCCCGTTCGGATGGACGACGGTTCGGTGAAGGTTTTCGAAGGTTTTCGGGTGCAATACAACACGGCGCGCGGCCCGGCCAAAGGCGGTTTGCGCTGGCATCACGAGGAAACGATCGACACGGTTCGCGCCTTGAGCGCGTGGATGACCTGGAAAACCGCGGCCCTCGACCTGCCGCTCGGCGGCGGCAAAGGCGGAATCATCTGCGACCCGAAAAAACTTTCCGAACGCGAAAAGGAAGCCTTGGCAAGAGGCTATATCAGGAGCATCGGCAAGGACATCGACCCGATGTTCGACGTGCCGGCCCCCGATGTGGGAACCAACGGCCAGATCATGGCTTGGATGATGGACGAATACAACGTACTCACCGGCAAATATCAGCCGGGCATCATCACGGGCAAACCGCTGGAACTGGGCGGCTCGAAAGGTCGCGGCGACGCCACCTCGCGCGGCGGCTGGTATTGCGCACGGGAAGCGGCCAAAGCTTACAACATTCCGCTTGAGGGCAAGACAGTGGCCATCCAGGGCTTCGGCAATGCCGGCATGTACGCCGCGACGCTTTGCGAGGAATTTTTCGGCATGAAAGTCGTCGCGATCAGCCGCACGACAGGCGCCATCAAATGTCCGCAAGGCATGAGCGCCAAGGAATTGATTTCCTTCAACGACCAGAACAACACGCTCAACGGTTTTCCGGGTTCCGAGGAAATTTCCGGCGAAGAGGTGCTCGAAGTCGATTGCGATGTGCTGATTCCGGCCGCGCTCGAAGGCGTCATCACCGAACAGAACGCCGACAGGATCAAGGCCAAAATGATCATCGAACTGGCCAACGGCCCGACGACGCCCGAAGCCGATAAAATTTTGGACGAAAAGGGCATCATCGTTTTGCCCGACTTTTTGGCCAATGCCGGAGGCGTGACGGTTTCCTACTTCGAACAGGTCCAAAACGCGTCCAACTTTTATTGGGATTTGAAGGAAGTCGACCGGATGCTCGACAGCAAGATGACCGCGGCCTTCAAGACGATTCACACCGCCAGCGTCGAACACAAGGTGCCCCTCCGCAAAGCCGCGTTTCTCGTTGCCGTGCAACGGGTTGCCACCGCGTGCAAAATCCGCGGCTGGGTGTGACAAAAATTCGAGACACGACTTTCTGAATTGCCATGTGTGCATCCCGAGGCTCTGTTGTTCCGCAACGGGGCCCGGGTTGTTTCTTGTCGGTTTTCCCAACTCTCTTGCTTTTTCCGTTTGTAGGAAAAGCCGCAATAAATCCCGAAGATTCTCTTTTCGTTAAAATTTGCCGGGATTTGATCCGACTTTGAAGATACGTCAGCGTATATTCTTTAGGCTACAGGGGGCGCAGGGAAGTGAGCCCAAACCGATAAAATTTGCAGCATAAATCCTTGCTACAATCACTTCATTTCCTTGAAAAAAACAATGAAAACTGAATTCAATATCCGCCGTTTTCACCATATTGCCATGATCGCCGTTTTTGGCACGATGATGTTGTGTACACATGTCTTTGCGCAAACGGTTCGACCGTTGAACGTTCCGCAAAACAGCCAGCCCGGCAGCCAACCCAATGTGGTACGGCAGAATATTTTTTCCGAATATCCGCCGCCATCAGTATCGCCGGTTGATGCCAATTTTTTTGCCCCGTCGGCGACATCCAACCTGCTTGCCCGGGTTTCGGGAAATTCCCAGATGTCCGCCCTTGACGGCCAGATGGTTTCAAATCCGCCAAACCTTTCGGTTCCAGAAAATTCATTGGCTGGCCAAGCCGCAACTTACGAAATGCCTTACACTTCAGCAATGCCAGGTTTTCGTTCCCCGGTCGCGGTGAGTTATGGCAATTGGTTTGACGCGGCCAGAAACCGGAGCGTTCCGGTCAAAATTTATCTCCCGACGCAGCCCCGGGAAAAATGTCCGGTTATCGTATTTTCGCACGGTTTGGGCGGTTCCAATGAAAAATGTGCCTACCTTGGCCAAACTTGGGCCTCGCAGGGCTTCGTTTCCGTGCATATCCAGCATCTCGGCATTGACGAACAGGTTTGGAAGCGTAAAATTCGACCTATCAAAGAGTTGAAAGACGTGTACGGCCAGCAATGGTCGGGACGAACCCAGGCGAATGATGTTCGTTTCGTGCTTGACCGGTTGGAAGGACTGGCAGAAGGTGAAACGTCCTTCGGCCAAATGCTCGACATGTCGCGAGTCGGTGTCGCGGGGTATGATCTTGGCGGATTGGCCGCGATGCTCGTCGCCGGACAAATGCCGCCCGATCAGGGTTACTATTTGCACGACCCGCGGGTCAAGGCGATTGTCGTCATGAGTCCGCCCGTTGTCGACCAGACGACCTATCCGATGTTTTCCTACGGGGGAATGAACACCCCGGCCCTGTTTTTCACCGGGACGGAAGACGACGGCGTCGTGGGCACGACCAAAGCGTGGCAGCGCCGCATTCCCTTCGATCACATGCAGGGAAACGACCGTTACCTCATCACGTATCAGGGGGCCGGCCACATGATTTACGGCGGGCATATCCTCGCCTCGAAAAATCGTGACGACCAGAAGTTCCAAACCAACGTCGCACAGGCGTCGGCACTGTTCTGGCGGGCCTACCTCAACGGGGATCAGGCCGTTTACGCGTATTTTCAAGGGCAGTCGCTGGGAGGCATTTCCGGAGCGCTCGGTCGGGTCGAACGTCGACTCGGCGGCAATGCGGACATCGCCGTCGCGGCGGGATCGGACATACCTGAAGGGGACATCGTCCCGGCATCGACCAATGCGAACGATACGGCGTCCCGGTATCAGCCGACCGGCTGGGAAAAAGCCACCAAATAATCGGTAACGTCGATTGGGTTGCCTTTCTCTTTGATGCCCGATTGATGAAAGGAAAACCCCCATGAATATTCTGGTCACCGGCGGCGCAGGCTATATCGGTTCTCACGCGGTTCGGCAACTCCGCGCGGCGGGTCACGAAGTCATCGTGCTCGACAGCCTCGTTACGGGCCACCGTGAAGCCGTCCCGGACGACGTGCCGCTGTATGAATTCGACCTGACGCAAACCGGCCCGATCACCGAATTGCTCGTCAAGCACGGAATCGAGGGCGTCATGCACTTCGCCGCGCTGATCCAGGTCGGCGAATCGGTCCGGTTGCCGCTGATGTATTACGCCAACAACACCGCCGGGGCCATCAGCCTGCTCGGCGCGATGCGGGTCGCGGGAGTCAAAAAATTCGTGTTCAGCTCGACCGCCGCCACTTACGGCGAGCCGGACGAAACGCCGATTTACGAAACGACGCCGCAAAAGCCCATCAATCCCTACGGCCGTTCGAAGTGGTTCGTCGAACAGATTCTGCGCGACGAGGCCTATGCCGATCCGGCGTTCGCATTCACCGTGTTCCGCTATTTCAACGTGGCCGGCGCGACGGCGGACGGAACGATCGGCGAAGCGCATGACGTGGAAACGCACCTTATCCCGAACATCCTGTTCGCCGCGATGGGGAAAAAGGAAAAAATCTCCGTTTTCGGCACGGATTATCCGACGCCGGACGGAACCTGCGTTCGCGATTACGTGCATGTCGATGACTTGGTCGCCGCCCACCTGTCGGCCATGACGGCGCTCGCGCCGGGCGAAACCCGGGCCTACAATCTCGGCAGCGGCAGCGGCTATTCCGTCCGCGAAATGCTCGACGCCGCCGCGGCGGTCACGCAACGGGAAATTCCGACCGAATACGTCGAACGCCGCGAAGGCGACCCCGCCGTGTTGCTGGCCAACTCGGACAAGGCGAAGCGCGAACTCGGCTGGAACCCGCGGTACGTCGACATGCGAGAAATCATCGAAACCGCCTGGCGATGGCACACCTCGCACCCCGAAGGTTATGCGTGACGAAGTGTGTGGAGTTTGGAGTGTGGAATGTGGAGTTATTTTTCCGTTCCCTAAATCCTAATCCCTAAATCCTAACCCCTATATCCATGAAATACGCCATTATCATTCCCGACGGTTGCGCCGATCACCCGGACGATTTTCCCGATGGGCGAACGGCCCTGCAAGTCGCTGGAACACCGAATATCGACGCCTTGGCCCATATCGGCATCGTCGGGCAGTCGTACAACGTGCCCAAGGAACTGCCGCCGGGTTCGGACGTGGCCACGCTCAGCCTGTTGGGTTACGATCCGCGAACCGGTTACACGGGCCGCGCGCCGCTCGAAGCGATCGCGCAGGGCATTCCGCTCGGCGCGAACGATTGGGCCGTGCGTTGCAACCTGGTCACGATCGTCGACAACGTCATGCGGAGTTTTACCGCCGGACACATTTCGACCGAAGAGGCCGCCGTACTGCTCAACACGACAGGCCGCGAAATCGCGAAAGCCGCAGCGGGCAAGGTCGAATTTTTTCCCGGCGTCGGCTATCGGAACCTGATGCTGTATCACGGTGCCGACGCGAGCGACGCACCGTTCGACACGTCGACGCGAACCGCTCCGCCGCACGATTACTCGGATCAGGACATTGAAACCGCGCTGCCGCAGGGTCGCGGCGATGACCTGCTGATGCGTTTGATGCGCGAAAGCGAGCGTCTGTTCGCCGATCACGCCGTCAACCGCCGCCGCGCGGAATCTGGCAAACTTCCAGCGACGCAATGCTGGCTTTGGGGGCTCGGCAAGCGACCGAACCTCGTGCCCTTCGGCGAGCGTTTTCCCGGCGTTCGCGGGGCGATCATTTCCGCCGTCGACCTGCTCGTCGGCATCGGAAAACTGCTCGATTGGGACCGCATCGACGTGCCCGGCATCACCGGTTATGTCGACACGGATTTTGCGGCCAAAGGGCGTTACGCCGCCGCGGCGCTCGACCGTTACGACTTGGTGTGCGTGCATGTCGAAGCGCCCGACGAAGCCTCGCACGAGGGCGATTTCGGGAAAAAGGTCAAGGCCATGCAGGACATCGACGCCATGGTCGTGCCGCCGATCGTCGAAAAACTCAAAGCGTCCGGCGATTGGCGGATTGTCATTTCGCCGGACCACCCGACGCGGATCGCGACCAAAACGCACTCGCACGGGCCCGTTCCCTGGGTCGTCGCCGGGAGCGACGTGCCGGCTGCTGATTCCGGCGATTACAACGAATCGACCGCGGCCCGAAGTTCGCATCATTTCGAACACGGCTGGGAATTGATGCCGTGGTTTCTCGGTCAAACAATCCGGTGATCATTGGACAGTGAGGGCATGTCGCATAATCGTTACGGGCTTTTTTTCCTGTTGGTGGCCGTTGTCGCTGTGTATTGGGCGATATCGGCCCGCTATGTTTCCGTCTGCGTCCTGATGTGCTGGCTGGCGATTTCCTGCGTTTGGGTCACGGCGGCGTTTTTCCTGCACCGGCCCGAAATGCTCATGGGCAAACGTCCGAACGGCGGCGTGTTTCTCCCTTTCTGCGTCGTCAATTTCCCGTTTCTCGCCATATACTGGTTCACCTGGGTAATCCGCCACTTCCTGATCCGCCACGAAGCGGTCAACCGCGTCACGGGAACGAACATTTCGATTTCCTGCTGGCCCTGCTTTCACGTGCCGGTCAGGGATTACGACCTCGTGATCGACGTGACCTCGGAAATGCCGAAATGCTACAAGGCCGACGATGCGCGATACGTTTGCCTGCCCAATCTCGACGGTGTGCCGCTGGATCGCCATGAGTTGCCGGTTGACATCAATCGCGAAACGCGCGTTCTGGTTCATTGTGCGCAGGGACGGGGCCGCAGCGCACTGGTCGTCTGCCTTCTCCTGTTGAAACTCGGTTACGTTCAAACCGCCGATCAGGCCCTGCAAACGCTGCGACAATCCCGCCCGACCGTTTCGTTGTCACAGCGTCAATTTACGCAACTTGCGTATTTTTCTGAAAATGAAATTTTGTAAATCCCGGTCGACTTTCGCGGATATGTCACTTTCTCAAAACCCAAGTGGCGGAAAATTTTACCAGACTCTTTCTTAGTAACTGTAAAAATATACATTTATATTTTTTTGTTGCGTCTTTGATTTCACTTGGTCGAAGTGAGTCATAGAATTAAGTGGAATATTCCACCTCTCAAAAAACAATATCGCGATTCAACCTGCGTCGAATAATTCGATTTTTCACCCTCTGGCACAGAAGTGAGGTTGTCCCCATGAGCCACTCCCCACAGAAAAAATTGCCCATTTTATTATTTCGATCCGCCGGAATATCTGCGTTGATGATAACGCTTGGCGGTTTCAGCATTTTGAACCAGGCCGGAGCCCAATCCCGTCAAAACACATCGCAGCAGTATGGCAGAACGCAACCGGTTTATCAACAGCCACAACAATCCTATCCCGCCGGATCAGTCCGCGTCCTGTCCGACCAACCTGTCACGACGACTTACACCCCGCCCCAGCCGGCGGTTGGGGGAACCCAGATCCAACATCCCGCGCAAAACCAGCCGATTCCGGGCCAGCAAATACCAGGGCAGCCGACGCTCGCCCCGCCGAGGGAAAGCCTCCCCGAATACGAAACGCAACCCCAGCCCCTGCACGAGCGATTGACGCCGATGCAACCGGTTCCCATGCAGTCGATTCCGGGGCAACCGACACTTGCGCCGCCGCAGGGAAGTCACATCGATTACGGAACGCAACCGCAAGCCATGCAGGCGATTCCGCGTCAGGCCATCGGCAATCCTCAAACGAATCAAATGTTGAAGGTTGCTCCGCCCCGTGCGGCGACAAGCTATTCGCCGGTCGTCATCACGGAAACGTTTCCGCAGCGCATGGAACGCATGATCCGCGAAAAACCGGGCGTCGAACAGCGGCACGGCCAGATACTTCGCGACCGCTATGATTTGGCCGACCGTCCCGCACAGGGCGTCGCCATGTCGCGCGGCAAGTCGCTGCAGGAAGGTGCCCGCGTGCGACTCCCGCAAGGCGTACAATCGTGGGAACAACTGGCCGCCATGTCCCCGGCGGAAATCAAACAGCGGGGGCTTTACCCGCAGGGATTTTTGCCCCTCCCGTTCCCGAATCACCCGGTCGGCGGAATGTTGTTCCCCCAGTTTCACATTGACCGCATCAAAGCACAGGATCATCGCGAACTGACCCGCTTCGATCTTGATTACGACATTCCCGACCACTTCCTGCCGGAATACCCGCCGGCGATTTACCTGACGACGCGGCCCGATCTCGGCGACGTGTCCCAGGGCCAGGTGGTGTCGATCGCGAATTATTACGAGCTGTTCAACGGCATTCTCAACCCGAAACAGCTTGAGGGCCTGCGACTCCTCGTGACGCAATTCCCGCAGCAGCAGTTCAACGCGACGGAAGACCGCAATTGCGTCGAGCCGAGTTTCGGCGTCACCTGTTTCGATTGCCACGTCAACGGTCACACGAACGCGGCGACTCATCTGGTC
>JAVBQX010000074.1:0-2572 GCA_031548645.1 Thermoguttaceae bacterium | reverse complement strand
GAAGGAAAACACGGTCGACGCGGCCAAGGAAAAGCACGTCCCGGTCGTCACCGTCGACGGCAACAAGATGACCGTGCAGGTCGGCAGCACCCTGCACCCGATGACGCCCGAACATTTCATCGAATGGATCGAGGTTTTCGAGGGCGACAAGCTGAAACGGGCCGTCCTCAAGCCCGGCGAAGAGCCGAAAGCGGAGTTCTGCACAAAAGGCGGCAAATACAGCGTTCGGGCATACTGCAATTTGCACGGGCTTTGGAAAGACGCGTGAGCTAATAGCGCGTCGTGCAAAAATTAAGTTTTGGGTTCAAGGTAGGGCGGTCACGCCGTGACCGCCGTAGTGTTGCGCGAACGCTTTATCAATCTCAAAGATTGGCAGCCAGTTCGCAGGGCTCAGAATTGAGGAAATGCCGGCGCTCGTTTTTGGCGATGACCGTGACACCGTTTTCCGTGACGGTAAATCCGCGGGCACGGTCGAGATCGTGGTCGAAGCCGATTTCCATGTCCGACGGGATGGAAACACCCTTGTCGATGATGGCGCGCTGAATCCGGACGTTGCGCCCGATATTGACCCGGGAAAAAATAATCGAGTCTTCCACCGTTGCGTAACTATTGATTCTCACCTGGTTTCCGATGACCGAGCGTTTCACCTCGCCACCGGAAAGGATTGTGCCGGGGCATACGATGCTGTCGATGGCGTGGCCGGTCCGACGGTTTTCGTCGAAAACAAATTTCGCCGGCGGTAAATTGGGGTGATAGGAGTAAATGGGCCATTCCTCGTCGTA
The DNA here is from genome assembly GCA_031548645.1 of Thermoguttaceae bacterium. Classification (GTDB taxonomy): domain Bacteria; phylum Planctomycetota; class Planctomycetia; order Pirellulales; family Thermoguttaceae; genus WRMR01. The sequence continues at coordinate 1,790 of JAVBQX010000074.1, read as the reverse complement.
CAGATTGAGCAGCGGATCGACGCCGACCAGGTCCATGTTGGCGTCATAATAGGCGTCGAGCGTCCCCACGTCCCGCCAATAGGCTTCCACTTTTCGATTTTCGTCCATAAACGGGAAGGCGAAAATGCGATTCGAATCGATAACCGAAGGTATAATATCGCAACCGAAATCATGGCGACTTCCGCGCCGGGTCGCGTCGCGGCACAATTCCTCAAAAAGAAACCGGGATCGAAAGACGTAAATGCCCATCGAGGCCATACATAGGTTGTCGTTGCCGGGAATCGTTTTCGGATTTTGCGGCTTTTCCTCGAACCCGATGACACGCTGGTTGCTGTCGATTTCCATGACGCCGAACTGCCCCCGGGCACGGTCGACGGCCACCGGCAGCACACCGATCGTCAAATCGGCATCGCTTTCCAGGTGTGCGTCAATCATACGGCGGTAATTCATTTTATAAATGTGGTCGCCGGCCAAAATGACGACGTGGTCCGGCTGTTCCTTTTCAATCGAGTAAATATTCTGGTAAACGGCGTCGGCGGTGCCCTGGTACCAGCTTTCGTCGATGCGTTGCTGCGGCGGAACGACGTCGGCGAATTCGCCCATTTCGCGGCAAAAATAGCGGCTCCATCCCATCGCGATGTGCCGGTCGAGACTGACCGCCTTGTATTGGGTCAACAGTAACATCTTGCGTATATTGCTGTTAAGGCAATTTGACAGGGTGAAGTCGATGATCCGGTAACCGCCGCCAAACGGAACGGCCGGTTTCGCCCGATCCCGTGTCAGCGGCTCCAGTCGCGAACCCTTTCCGCCTGCCAAAACAACAGCTAAAATACGTTCTCTCATGTCGTCAAAAATCCTTTGGTCAATTCTTGAAGAGTGTCATTCATCAATAACAGCCGGAATGAAGCGCAGCGCAATGACGGGATCGCTTGATTTTCACAAAAAATCCCGTCATTACGACCTTCGGTCTCCATTCCGGCTGTTATTGGGAACGGTTAAAGACACTCTCTTGATGGCGGCTGGCAACGCAATACAGTATATAGATATAGTCTTTATTTTAACATAGCGGATGGAATTTTTACAAAAATGATAAAGAAAATCCGTGTTTCAGGGCCGATACGCTGCCGGGTCACGCCGCCCGGCTCCAAGAGTATTACGAACCGCGCGCTCATTTGTGCGGCTCTTTCCGGTCACGCAAGCATTTTAACCGGGGCGCTCGATTCGGAAGACACGCAGGTCATGATCGACGCTTTGCGTTCGCTCGGGCTGCCCGTCGAACACGACCCTAAACGGGCGACCGTCCGTGTCGAAGGTTGCGGAGGCGTTTTTCCCGAAAAAACCGCCGAAATTTACGTCGCCAACAGCGGAACGACGGCCCGGTTCCTGACCGCCGCGCTGGCCGCGACAACGGGCTGCCGGTACAGAATTTACGGAAAGCCCCGCATGCACGAACGCCCGATCGGCGACCTGATTGCGGCCCTTCGCCGGCTCGGTGCCGACATCCGGTCGGAAAGCGGAAACGATTGCCCGCCCGTCCTGATCGGTGAAAACGGGAAGTTCGGCGGCACGGCCCCCGTTTCCGGCGAGATTTCGAGCCAGTTTCTCAGCGCCCTGCTCATGGCGGCCCCGCTCAGCCGGTCGGAGGTCATTTTGTCGGTGCAGGGCGAGCTGGTTTCCAAACCGTACATCACAATGACGCTTGAAGTCATGCGGGCGTTCGGCGTCACGGTCGACGCGGCGGATGATTTTTCGCGATTCCGCGTCGCCGAAACCGCCCGATACGCGCAGGA
>JAVBQX010000148.1:0-18433 GCA_031548645.1 Thermoguttaceae bacterium | reverse complement strand
TCAACGCAAAAATCAAAACTTTCAAAATCATGAGCGAAAGGTATCGAAACAGACGAAAAAGACATCTCTTGAGGATGAACCTCCTCTGTGCAATACTCAATTACGAGCTCACGGTGTAGTTTCCGAACAAGTCTAATATTGTTCCGGTAACGATATTGATTAGCGGTTTTTCTCACGAACCGCGGCGGAACGGTCGATGTTAAAATACATGAACATTGTCAATTTCGCAGACTTTTTCGGCAATCAACCAGGCATTATGGCAACCACGGCTAAACAACTGACGGCGATCATCACCATGCTGTGCGTTCTCGCGCACGGACTGGGGGCCTGTTGTACGTTGGCCCATGCCGGGTGTTCGCATTCGCAAACGGCGGCTGATGCGTTTGCCGAACCGGTTTCGCCGTGTCACGACAATTGCTGTTCTCACGGCGCACCGAAGCATGACGTTCCGGGACAGGGCGAAAAATGCCCCGGCGGACAATCGCCCTGCTCGCATCACGATCACCGGAATTGCGAACACTGCGTCGGAAACTGCCTGCAAACGCTCGTCACGGTGCTGACGTCGCTTGATTTGGTCAATGCCCTGCCGGTGATGATCACCCTGCATGACGCATCGCCGTGCGCGATGGCCGACTCTTCCAGCGTTGATATTTTCGAAGGCCGTCATTCCTTCCTGCGCTTCGACGTCCCAATATTCTCCCAGAATCAGTCGCTTCTGATCTGATTTCCCGCTTTTTTCGAACGGTCTCCCCGTTTCGCGCTGCGCCGCAAGACGGAATTCTTTCGTAATTCTTGTTTTTCACCACGAAGGCACGAAGAAACACGAAGGAAATAGAAAAAAATAATTTTTTGGATCAAGTTAGCAAATAATTATTTTGTTAAACTCCTGCTCCGAGATATCTTCGTGGTCCTTCGTGCCCTTCGTGGTAAAAAAATTAAAAGCAGAAACAAAATATCAGGATAATCACCGATGAAAAAGCGAACAATCCAATATTCCTTCGGCATTCTTATTCTGGCCGTGCTCGGGCTGGCCGGTTACCAGTTTTACACCGGGACGGGCGTCGCCGCATGGGTGCAGGGGCTGCACGCGACGGAATCGGAGCACGTCCACGGGCCGGAATGCAATCATGAAGCCCCGGCAGACGAGCACGTGCACGGCCCCGGGTGCAGCCATGACGCCCCGGCGGAGGAAGGGCACGATCACGCCGGAGAGCTCCTGCTGAGCGACCAGGCGCTGAAGAACATCGGCCTGACCGAAAAAACGATCCTCACGCTGCAAAAAGGCCAGTTCTTTGAAACGACGAGCTATCCCGGCATCGTGACCGCCCGGCCCGGTCGTTCCGAGGTCGAGATCGCGTCGCCCGCCGCGGGAACGATCACCCGCATTTATTTCGAGCCCGGCGAGGCCCTCGCGCCGAACGCGCCGCTGTTCGACATTGATCTGACGAACGAGGAATTCGTCGACGCGCAGACGCAACTCATCCTCCTGAACCGGAAGTTGGCCATCAACGAAGGCGAACTCGAACGGCTCAACGGTCTCGCGAAGGACGTGGCCCCGAAATCGCAGCGGGACGCACAGTTCCAGAAAATCGAACTCGAAACGGAAATCGCCAACACGCGGAACAAACTGCTGCTGTACGGCCTGACCGACGAGGCGATCGACACGGCCATCTGCCGCGACCAGAGCATCATCCGCCTGTTGACCGTGCACGTTCCCGACGTGACCGACGAGCAGATCATCCCGTTTCATTCGGTCACGACGCAAAGCGGCGACAAGATCATGCCGCACACGCCCGGCGAAACCGGCAACGCGACACCGCCGGCCTTGCAGATGATGCAGCTCAACGTCGAAAAGGGCATGCGCGTTTCCAACGGACAGACGCTGGGAAAAATCGCGGATTATTCGCGGCTTTATATCCAGGGCAGCGCCTTCGCGTATGACATCACGATGCTCGCCGATTCGCTCAAGGGTTCGTGCCGCGTCCGGGCGATCTTCGACGGTCACGGCGGCGGCAAGCAGGTCGCCGACAACCTCTGCCTGCGTTCGGTCGGCAACGTCGTCGACGCGGACAACCGGACGCTTTCGTTCCTGGTCGATCTGCCGAACGCGCGGCTCGATGACGATTCGGCCTTCGTGCAGTGGCTTTACAAACCCGGCCAGCGCTGCGAACTGCGGCTCGGCACCGAAACGATCGACGATTGCTTCGTGGTGCCCAACACGGCAGTCGTTCGCGAAGGGGCCGAAACCTACGTCTTCCGGCTTGAAGGCGTCGAACAGGGCAGAAAAGTCTGGGAAAAGGTCGCCGTGCACGTCATGACGCAAAATCGCGACGGGGCCGTGCTCGAAAACGACGGCAGCGTCGAAGCCGGCCAGCAGATCGCGGGCGTCGGCGCCGCGCAGATGCTCGTCGCGCTCAACACCGGCTCCGGCAAAACCGAACTGCAATCCGCCTGCTCCGACCCGACGCACAGCCATTAGGAAGTGAAAAGTGAAAAACGAATAGTGAAGAGTTTGGAACCGCAAGGTAGGGTGGTCACGCCGTGACCGCCGTTTTTTTTTCTGGTCGGTATCCAAAAAATCCTGAAAAACACTGTCATTTTGTCGTAAAACGACTAAAATAAAACGGTGATGCAGGCAACGTGAATTTTGCCGATCTATTCCGTAAAAGCTATCCTCCCTGAAACAGTCTGAAAGTGGAATATGCCAAGTACGCGTTTTCTCCTGTTGTTCGCGATGACTTTGCTCGTTTGCCTGCCCGCCGTCGTTTCGGCCCAAACGCCGGACGTCCCGATCCTTTTCACGAAGCAGTACAATTACCAGGGGCTGCACATTTACGACGCGTTTTACCAGTGGCGGCCGGGCGGGGGGATTTACATTCTCGAAAATCCCGCCGATCCGCCGGAAAAGCACCGCATCCGCCCCGTCATCGACGCGACCACGCCGGAAACGTTGGGCGAAGGCATATACTTCGACACGTCGCTTTCATACAACGCGAAAAAAGTTCTCTTTTCGTTCAAGGGAAGCCCGAACGGGAACAGTACGATTTATGAAATCGGCGTCGACGGTCGGGGATTGCGGCAAATTACGAACCTCGACAAAAACGGCAATCCGTACAAAGGTGCCGGCGGCGGGCACCACGACGTCAGCCCATGTTACCTGCCCGACGACCGGATCGTGTTTTGCTCGACCCGTTACAGCGGGCTGGTTCCCTGCGCGAATAACGGCGTCGCGATTTTGCATGTCATGAACAACGACGGGAGCGACATCCACACGATTTCGGTCAACAACGTCACGGAATTCGACCCCGCCGTGCTGCCGGACGGACGCATTTTGTTCGGTCGCTGGGAGTACATCGACAAAAACGCGCTCACGATCCAAAGCGTTTGGACCGTCTCGCCCGACGGCACGAACGAAACGGCCCTCTACGCAAACAACATGGTTTTCCCCGAGGCCGTGTTGCAGGCGAAACCCGTCGCGGGGAACGAACATCTCATCGTCGCGACTTTCGCCCCGCACAACGCCCCGCCGCGCGGAACGATCGCGATGATCGACACGCGGCTCGGCAAAAACGACGAAAAGGCGATTTTCAATTTCGAGCACCCCGACCGCCCGACCTTCGACCGCGGCGAATCGTGCGACCCGTGGGCCTTGAGCGAAAACCTCGTGCTTTTCAGCGGAATCCCGGACGCCGCTGATGCCCCGAAGATCGGCAACGACACCCCGGCGGGTGCCCGCAGCAACGCCAAATTGAACGCGATTCTGCTCATCGACCGGAGCGGCAAAAAAACGACCGTTTTGAGCGACCCGCGATTCGACCTGCGGCGTCCCATTCCGCTCGTCCCGCGCGAGAAGCCGCCGCAAATCGCCGACCAGACCGACCGCACGAAAATCGAGGGGGACTTCTTCGTCAGCAACGTTTATGACGGCATGTCCGAAGTGCCGCATGGAACCGTCAAATGGCTTCGTGTCATCGAGGAAACGTCGCGCGTCAGCGAAAGTCCCGGCGGGTCGTGGATGAACCAGACCTTTTCGATCTCCGCCGCGCTGGCCTGGAGCCCGAAAATCTATCACGGCATCGTCCCGGTCGAGGAGGACGGCAGCGTCTATTTCACCGCACCGTCGGGCCGGTCGCTCAGCTTTCAACTGCTCGACGAGGATTACCGGCTCGTGCGCGGCATGAGGACGTTCATCCAGGCCGCACCGGGCACCACGCGGAGTTGCGTCGGGTGCCACGAATACAAATACGGAGCTGCCCCCAACGCGAACATGTCTCCTTCATTAAACCGCAAACCGAGGCGGTTGCAGGACGAATCGTGGGGGAGCGGTTATCTTGATTACGCGAAAATGGTGCAGCCGGTGCTTGACGCCAAGTGCGTCTCCTGTCACGGAGGCGAGGGCGGTTTCGCCGCCGGGCTTGATCTTTCGGGATCGCCGACCGAACTGTTCAACATCAGTTATGAAAATCTCACCGCGAGGCGGGAAAAGCAGTACATTGCCGATTTGATCCAGGGCATCTGCTGCATGAACGGTACCGCGTATTGGTCGTGCAAGATTTTCGGGCCTTACGAACACGGCACCGGAAACGCCCCGCTCGCGGAGCAGCTTCTTGTCGAACCGCACGCTTCCGACGCCGGGTTGACGCAGGCCGAACGCGAACTGCTCTTCACCTGGGTCGACAGCAACGCGATTTATTTCGGCACCTGGGATTACACGCAAACGGGGGCCTATTGCCGCGAATACACCGCCGCGAAACAGGAGCTCGTCGGCGTCATGCGTGAAAATTCCTGCGTGGAATGTCACGCGGACGCAAGCGGAAACATCAAACGTTTCGACGACTGGATCAACCTGAACGATCCGAAGATGAGCCGGATTTTACGGGCCCCGCTCGACCCCGACGCGAAAGACGGTTTCGGCGTCGCCCTGTGTCGCGGGAGAAAGGTCAACCAGGAATTCAGCCGGCTCGGCCTGATGTTCAAGAGCGGTTATGAACACGCGGTGCGAAATCTCGAAGATTTCCCGACGCAAAAATGGCAGCCGTGGGACGTGTCGCTGGAAGGAAAGCCGGTGATTTCGTTCGCGTCGACGCACGACCCGGTGTATCAAAAAATGCTCGCCGTCATCGAAAAAGCGAGCATCCGCCAATCGCAAAACCCGCGGGTCGACATGCCGTTCGCGGACGAGATCGGAAAAGGCGTCACGCCGGGCCGTTCGCGGCAGATCATCCCGCAACCGCTCCCGGAAACGCCGCCGAAACTGGAAATTCGCGCCGACGCCGATGGCATCGTCCGCCTGAGTTGGGAACGTTCCGCCCGAACGATCGGTCTTGTCGCCGAGGTGCACCGCTCGCTCGAACGGTCGAATTTTACCCTGACGGACAAAACGCTGTTAAGCAAAACGGAGCGGTTCGAATACGCCGACAGGGACGCACCGCTCGGTAAAACGGCCTATTACGCCGTCGTGTTCGTGAGCGACCCGGCGGTGACCTGCGGCACGATGAAAAGCGGGGCCGTGCTGAGTTACGGCGATTTTCGGCAGGTGAGCTTCGTTCCCGAAATCGGCAGCATCGAAAGCCGCTGCCCGCTTTCCGATTTCGAACCGTTGCGTGCGCGGCCGGTGCGGGCTGGCGTCGCGGTGCCGGTTCCGAAAAAACCGCCGCTCCCCGAATTCTTCGAAGCCGAAGCGAAACCCGGCCAGATCACGCTTTATTGGAAATCGCAAAACCCGGCGGCGTATCGTTATCTCGTGTTTGAGAAAAAACAGGGCGGCACGCTTGTCCCGCTGTGCGACGAGCCGCTTGAAGCCGGATTTTTCGATGTGACGACCGAAGACGATGCCAAACATGAATACGCTGTCCGAACGGTCGGGCGCGGCGGACAAAGCGCGAACGTCGCGACGGTCAAGGTCAAAGCACAAAAGGTACGCCAGGAGCCGGTGCTTGTTTTCGATGAATCATCCGGAAAGTCAACCGCCCCCGCTTCGGTTTCCGGATCGACGGTCGATCTTTCGCAAGGCGGTCACGTGACGGTTCCGGCCAACAACGACTATAGTGCCGGCCCGGCATTCAGCGTCGAGTTGGACGTCACGTTTTCCGAGCCTGGCGAAATGCCGATCGTCATCAGCAACGGCACCTGGAACGGTGCCGGCTGGTTCCTCCAGAAATTGGGCGGCCGCTGGCGGTTTCATGTCGGCGGCGTCGATTGCGATGGTGGAACCCCGCCGACGGGCCAAAAAATGCACATGCTCGGAACTTACGACGGCACGACGGTGCGGCTTTATCAGGACGGGCAACTTGTCGCCGAAAAACCGGGCGCGATCAACAAAGCGCCTTGGTCCGGCGATCTCGTGATCGGCCAATACAGCGCGGGCATCGGCCCCGCGTACCAATTCCGGGGGACGGTCGAAAACGTCAAAATTTATCACAGGGTTTTGAAACCGTGACGCGTCCGCCGGAAAGTAAACAACAAGAATGGCAGCCGTGAACGCAGTGAGCGAAGCAAACGGAGTGACCGGTGCGGGGCGTATCCGTTTGTGACGACGTATTTTGCGTTTTCGGTTTGCCGTTCGAAATCTTTCGGGTACCAACGTGCTTGCTGTTTTGCAGCTTCTCTCCCCGGTCACTCCGCTGCGCTGCGTTCCCGGCTGCCATTGTGGCGGTCACGCCGTGACCGCCCAACCTTTGTTCCCACTTGACGTTTACTGTCCCAGTCGGACATTGACGCTTTCGCGGTGGGCGGTGAGCCCCTCCTTCGTGGCCAGGCGGCGGATGTCATCGGCCATGGCGGCCAGTCCGCTTTCGTCGAAGCAGAGAATGCTGTTCGCGCGGAGGAAATCGTTGCAGGTCAGCCCGGACGCGAATCGGGCCGTGCCGCTGGTCGGCAGCACATGCGAGGGCCCCGCGGCGTAATCGCCGACCGCGACGGGCGTGTGGTTTCCGAGAAAAATCGCGCCGGCGCAGGAAATGCGTTTGGCCAGTTCCTCCGCGTTTTGCGTCGCGATGTGCAAATGCTCGGGCGCGATCGCGTCGGTGATCGCGCAGGCTTCTTCGGCATCCCGGACGAGAATGACGGCCCCGAATTCTTCGAGCGACTGCCGGGCCAGTTCCCCGCGTTCGACGGCGGCGAGCTGTTTTTCGATGGCCGCGACCGCCTTCTTGAGCGACGATTTGTCCCAACCGACCAAAATGCTGGCGCCGGGCGCGTGTTCGGCCTGGGCCAACATGTCATAGGCGGTGTAGTTCGCCTCGGTCGAAGCGTCGACGATGACGACCACCTCGCTGGGCCCGGCGATCGAATCGATATCGACTTCGCCGTACACGAATTTTTTCGCCAGCGCGACGAACAGGTTGCCCGGTCCGACGATCTTGTCGACCTTCGGGACGCCTTCGACGCCGTAGGCCAACGCCGCGACGCCCTGGGCCCCGCCCATGCGGTACACTTCGGTGATGCCGAGTTCCCAACAGGTGGCGAGCAGGTCGGGGTTGTTCGAGCCGAATTTCGTCGGCGGGGCGATGACGGCCAGTTCCTTGACGCCCGCCACCTGGGCCGGCACCGCGGTCATCAACACCGACGAGGGATAGGCCGCCGCGCCGCCCGGCACGCAAATGCCGACGCGTTTGAGCGGGCGGTACCGCTCGACGAGATAGCCGCCCGGTCGTTCGAGCCGCACGTCTTTGTGCAGGATGGCCGCCTGGAATTCGCGGATATTTTCGCGGATGTTGCAGAGCGTTCCGAGAAACGCGGCGTCCGCGCTTTTATGAGCCGCGACGAGTTCCGCCTCGCTGACACGAAGCGTTTCCGGCGTGATGTCGGCCCGGTCGATCCGGTTGTTGTAGTCGAGCAGCGCGGGCAGGCCCTGTGCGTCGATGTCGCGGCAGATGCGTTCGACGGTTTGTTGCGGGGTGAGCGGCTCGCCGAAAATTTCGAGCGTGCGTTGCCGCCCGGCGGGGCTGACGATATCGCCGCGGGGCGAGAGTTTCCGCCGCAGCTCGGCCATTTTTGCTTCCACATCGTCGTCCCGGCTGTCAATCCAGGTGATCGCCAATTGCTTTGTCATGTGCGAATCCGTCGTTTTGATGTCGATGATCGTATTGCCATTTGAAATTCGGGCGTTTTCCATTTGACCATTTTTCATTATATCAAAACCGCTTGTTTTTGCGAGGGGTTTTGGAAACCCTTGCGGAACAGTCGGTTACGAGACAATACAACCCCCGGCCGATTCCGGTGACGCGAAATATCTGCCGTTTGTCGATTTGGCAAAATATTCCGGAATTCAGAAAATCGCAATTGACAAGGAAGTTTTGTTTTGATACATTAAGTTACAAAAGTAACCACATAGAAATTTACCAACTCTAAATACCATGAAAAAAACCAAAAAACAACATGAACAGGAATCGGGGTCGAAGGAACTCTCGGCATCGGAATGGAAGGTCATGAACGCGCTCTGGACGCTCGGCAGCGGTGCGCTCGGGGAAATCCACGCCGAGACGGAAAAGCACCAGGAGTGGTCGCCGGAAACGGTAAAAACGCTGCTCCGGCGGCTCGTCGTCAAGGGATACGTCAAAACGCAACGCGTCGGCAGCAGTTTTTTATATCTCCCGAACAAACCGGCGACGACCGTTTTGAAAAAGGCGGGCGAAACACTGCTCGGCTATGCCGTCGACGGCACCGTCGCCCCGCTGATGGCCCACATGATCAAAGGGGGAAAACTCACCCGGGACGAACTGCAATCGCTTCGCGAATTGCTCGACGAACTGAGCGGACGGTAACGGCAAACAGATTTTTTAACGGAACATTCATGAGGAGCGAACAAAGATGGGATCGCGAATTTTTACATGCCTGGTCATTCTGGGGGCCATCATCACATGTCACATCAATCCTTGTCATGCCGAAACCATGACGCTTGTCATACGGAATTCGGACGATCAACCGATCGCGGGGGCAAACGCCGAAATCTGGATCACGCCCCAACCGAAAGACTGGCCGAAAAGAAATCAGACGTTGACCGCCGATGCCGCCGGGAAAATCACCGTCCGTTTTGAACCGGGCGAACAACTTAAATACGTCCACATCGAATACAAAACGCCCGGATATGCCCCGTTTCAGGCCGTATGGACATTTCCGAAGGACACGCTTCCCGCCGAATATGTCGTCCAACTCGACAATGGAATCGGTATCGGCGGGATCGTCGCCGACAAGGACGGGAATCCGATTCCCGATGTTGAAGTCGATTTTCGTCTGCCTTTCGTTCACCGAACCCGTGTGCCGGGAGATGTCGCCTGGACCTGGGCCCGTGTGAAAACGGATGCCGACGGTCGCTGGTGTTGCGATTTTTTCCCCCCGGAAATGGCGAACGCGGAAGTGAATATCACGTTCACTTCCCCGGACTTTAAAGCGTTGGAGGCGGAAATGCCGGTTTCACGATTTTCCGCCGATTCGCAGGGACAATGGAACCAAACCGTGACGCTGGAAAAAGGATGTCCCTTTTCCGGCCGCGTTTTGGACGAGTCGGGCCGACCGATTGTCGGGGCAATCGTGTCCGCATGTGAAACGCAGGATGAGAGGTCCGATTTTTCGAGCAAGACAACAAATGCACAAGGGGAGTTTCAATTCCAAAATCTCGACGCGACACAGGACGGAGTTTTGATTGCAAGAGCGGACGGGTTCATGACGGAACGCGTGACGCCGTTTGTCATCTCGCAAGACATGAAGCCGGTCGACGTGATTCTCAAGCCGGCGCAATCCCCGCTCAAAATCCAAGCCGTCGATGAAAACGGGAAACCGCTTCCGGATGTCAATATTTACATCCAGGAATGGGACGGAATAAGGCAGTATTACACCCCTTATGTGCTTGACGAGCGTCATCGCAAAACGGATGCCGACGGCATGATCGTTTGGGACGAGTCACCCGCGGCGGAACTCAAAATCGATTTGCGGCCGGAAGACGAGCGGCATTTCAACCTTCGCGGCGCGACCGTCCTGTCTCGTGACGAGGAATATGTCTTTACGCTCCAGGCGGCACGGACGATTCCGACACGCGTGTTCGATTCGCAAACGCGAAAACCGATTCCGCGTTTTACGATGACGTACGGCGATGTCGGTTTACCCCCCGTGATCGAAAAGAACGAGCGCGGCCCCGGCTATCACTGGATGTCGCATATGACACGCGACGGGATCGATGGAACGTACGTGTACGGCAGCAACAGCATCACCGGCCCCATCGTGCTGAAAGCGGAAGCCGCCGGCTATCGGCCCATGATTTCCCGGATCATTAAACAGAACGAAAAGGACGTGAGCCTTGAATTCGCGATGGAACAGCTTCCCGAACATCTGACCAAGGGGCCTGCCGGAATGATTATGACATTGGACGGCTCGCCCATGGAAAATGCGACGGTTGTCGTTTCGTCCGGCGCTTCCGTCCCGTTGGATAACGGCGTGTTCAATCCGGAGATATTTGGCGTCGTTCAATTCCCGAACACATTGACCGACCGCGAAGGGCGTTTTGAACTCCCCGCGACATTTGACGGCGACAGGGATTTGGCCCTGGACATGAATTTGCCGCCGGATCAGCGAAAACCGGTTCAGGACCTCGCGCCGCCGGATTACACCTTGTTTGTTTTTCACGAAAACGGGTATGCGAGAGCCGCGAAAGAACAGTTTGAAAAAACGTCGACGCTCCGTCTCCAACCTTGGGCGAAAGTCGAGGGAACCGTCCTGCTCGGTTCCACGCCGGGAAGCGGGCAACAAATTAGCTTGCGGATGGATACGGAAGAGGACGCCGCTTCGGAATCTCCCCAACGCAAGCCGGGAATCTATTACCGATATCATACGACAAGCGATGAAAACGGCGGTTTCCATTTTGACCGTGTCCCGCAAGGCAAAGGCACCGTCATGCGAATCGTCCGGTATTCCGACATGCTGTCCCGGGATTCCGACGTTTTTTCCGCAACTTTCGAATCGGGAAAAACGACGAAAGTCCGACTCGGCGGGGTGGGACGCTCGCTTGTCGGGAAACTGGAAGTGTCGGGTGATTTCGGCCTGACGCCGATCTGGCGAAACGGAATCGTCACCGTCATTTCCGATATCGGCGGCGAAAAAGATGAAACGCGGCTTCGCGAAAATCAAAAAACCATCCGGTCCGGGGCCATCGGGCGTGACGGCACGTTCCGCGTTGAAAACGTTCCATCGGGCCGATGGGAACTGCATGTTTCGCTCGTCCGCAACACGCCGACGGTTTACGATCAAACCATCGGCGAACTGACGATGCCCGTAACCGTCGGGGATATTCTCGGCGCTCAAAACGACACACCGCAGGACCTCGGAACGTTGACGCTGAAACGAGTGCTCAGTGAAGAGGAAAAACTGATCAAAATCGGTGCGGAGGCCCCGGATTTCGAACTGAAACGGCTTGCCCTCGCAGAAACGGATGCGCGGAAAGAAGGGGGAACCGTCAAACTTTCGGAACTGCGCGGCAAAACGGTGATCCTCGAATTCTGGGCGACCTGGTGCGGGCCGTGCATCCGGAAAATTCCGGAAGTCGCGGCGTTTTACGAAAAAATCAAGGACGACCCGAGTTTCGTGTTGATCGGAATTTCGCTGGACGAGGAAGACGAAACCGCCATTGAATTTCTCAGGAAACGCGACGACATGCCTTGGATACAGCTTCGCACCGATTGGCCGTCGCCCTTGACCGAAGCGCTGGGTTTTCCGGGAATCCCCGCCATGTTCGTCATCAGCCCCGAAGGACGTATTTCATCAATCAATCCTTCCGCGGAAGAATTGGAAACCTTGCACAACGAAAACAAAGGAGCCGCGTTATGATCGAATCACTATTACAACATGCGGCCGACATCTGGTCGCGGTGGGTGCTTGTCAGTTTGCTGGAATCGCTGGTCATGCTCGCGCTCGTGCTGATGATCTGGCGGCTGATCCGGAAACGCTGTTCGCAGGGCGTCGGGTATTTCCTGTTCCTGCTCGTGCTGGTCAAGCTGCTGGTGCCGGTCGGAATTCCCTTCCCCGCGAGTTGGGCGAAGTACACCCCCTCGTATTGGGTTTCGCAATTGCTGGCAACGCATGACGCAACGATCATTGACGCGAATACCCCCGCAATTCCCGCCGCGGTCGATTCGCCCGATGCGCCGACGGTCTTGCCGCCGCCTGGTTTTTTCGTTGCGGAGCCGCTTCCCGTAACCATACCTGACGCGTCGCATGAAGCGCCGCCGGAAGCTGTTTTCGCCGGGCTGCCGCCGATTCCGGAACAGGCCGGCGAAGCGGGGGCGGAACTTGAACCGTCGTTCGATATTCCCATGGCGTTGGAGTCAACACGTCCCGTACCGGCGCTTGCGGAACAGACGCCAAATGAAAATATTCCCGCCGCATCGGAAAACGCCGTACCGCAATCGGGAGCGTTGCGCCGCGTACCGATTACGGTTTGGCTGATGCTTGCGTGGGGGACGGCGGTGTTGTTCTTGATGTCGCGTTTTCTCGTGACGCAGCGACGTTTCCTGAAATCGCTGCGCGACCGGCGGCCGCTCGACGACGCGCTCTTTTACCCGGAAGGGCCGTACCAGAAACGCGTGCCGGTTTTTGCGTGCCGGAATATTTCGACGCCGGCCGTTTGCGGGGTGCGCCGCCCGGTGATCCTGTTCCCGGAAGAGATGCTCGCGCGGCTCAGCGACGAGCAACTGCGCTGGGTCCTGCTGCACGAGCTGGCCCACGTCCGGCGTTTCGACCTGATGACGGCGTTCGTGCAGCGGCTCGTGACGATGCTCCATTTTTTCAACCCCGCCGTCTGGGTCGCGTCGCATTTCATGAACCAGTTGCGGGAATCGGCCTGCGACGACATGGCCCTGGCCGCCGACCTGACGATCCCGCGACGTTCCGTCGGCGACGCGCTGCTCAACATCGTCGAACACAGCGCCGTCGTCGACCGCCCGATCACCGGGGCGCTCGGCGCTTTCGACTTCGCGAGTTCGGTGCGTCACCGGCTCGTGCGTCTGCTCGATAAAAAACGAATTTTACACACCCGGATAGGAGCCGGTTCCATGATTTTACTCATCCTCACCACCGTCCTTCTCGTCCCGCAATGGCAGGCCATGCCGACGACCGTCGTCGTGGCGGAAAACGCCGTTGAAGAAACATCGCAAGATACCGCGAACGATTCGCCCGCGAAAAAAACGGGATCGCCGTTCGAATTGTCTAGGCGGCTGGTCGCGGCCCAGATCGAAAGCGCTGAACAATACTGCAACGAACTCGCCGAGGCGGAAAAGACGGAAGACGTCGCCCGCGACCGGATCGTCGAAGCCCGCACAAGACTCATGAAATTGAAGATGGAGCAGTTCGGCCTGAACAACAGGAACCAAAACGAGCGCAAAGCAAACCGGGCGATGTTTGATTCCCTGCTTGCCGAATATGAACCGCTGGAAGTCGAAAGACAAACACTCCTGGAAAAAGAGTTGCAACAACTGCGGAAAAATCCGCTTCGTGCCATGTCCACGGAATTTGTCGAAAACCTTCGGTCCGCGAGCGATAACGAAATTGCCGCCACGAAAGAGGCTTATTTCAATGGCACGACAACCCTTGACCAGATTTTGGACGCCATTCGCCGCAACGCCGAGATCAAGGTGGAAATCGCCTACCGTGTGGAAAACGCGGAGAAATTCACGCAAGAGAAAGCGGCAGAGATTGTAGAAAAGCGTCCTGAAGACCTGTTGAAAGAACGGGAAGAAACGTTCAAGAAAATATACGACTTTTATTATACAGGGCTCAAAGAAGGCTCAATCGCCAATCTGGTCAAGGCCCGCTGGGAACTTGTGGACGTGCAAATCACGATTACGGAATTCCAACTCAAACACGCCAACGATGACACTGAAAAAGCGGAGTTGACGCACAAACTGAAGGCGCTCCATCAGGAAGCTTACATTGCCGCGAGTGTGTATGTGCGTGATAAGACCCTGCTTTACGAAGCGGGGGCGGGGTCACTGGAGGATGTCGTGGCCGCAAAAAAGAAACTGACGGACGTGGAAAAGCAACTGCGGCAAAAATTTCCCGACGTGAAAATCGACGAAATCGACACGAAAAACGTGGATTTTCGCAAATGGAATGACGAATGGCAACTGAAAAAGACACAGCAAGAGCCGCAACCAATACCGCCGGCAAAACCCGCGGGCGACGATTCCGCTGCCGGTCTGAAGGTCAAGCCGATCCTGATTTCGGGGGTCGTCGTGGACGCTTCGGGAAAGGCCGTGCCGGACGTGCCGGTTCGGATGACGCATTACGGTGAAGCCGGCGTGGAGGTCAAAACGAACGAGGCCGGGAAGTTCCAGGTGCCGTTCAGCGCCTTCGAGAAAAACCCTTACGTCATGCTGATCGCTTCCCACGGCAATCTCGGGGGCACGGCGCACTTTGAATACGGGGACTTCGCCGCGATGAAAAAGGAGTGCACGATCACGCTCCGGCCCGCCGTGACGATCCGCGGCGTCGTGTACGACAAAAACGAACGACCGCTCGCCGACGCGACCGTCGGGCTTGTCTCGCCGAGTGCGTGCCTGATCCACCGGACCCAAACCAATGCGAAGGGCGTTTATGAAATGCTGGTGCCCGTATATGAAAACATGAGACATTCCGATCCTTCGATGGTTTACGCCTTCAAAAGAGACGAAGGGCTTGATTACGTTCCCTGTCAGCCGAAAGACAACACCCAGCCGTTTGTCGCCATGCTGAAACTCGAAGGGACGAGCACATCGCAGGTCCGGTTGGCGGATTCCGCGACCGTACAGCCGATCGCGGGGCACAGGGTTTTCCCGTGGCTTTTCCAAAAAAAGCATACGCGGGAGACCATGGGAAGGTCCTTGATGATGATCAATCCATTTTTACCGGACATTGCCGGCGTCACGGATGAAAACGGGACCGCGACCCTGACGCAAATGCCGAATTGGCCGTCCGGCTGGGTGCGATTCGATCGAACGGCGGGCGATTCCCCGGTGAAGTATTGCGACATTCAATTCGAACACAACATGAATAGCGAGGACAAATCCATCAACGTTTTGCTCCAACAGATGGCCGCGATTCGCGGGAAAACCCAATTTGAAAACGGCGATCCGGCCCCGGGAATACGGATTCAATCGGTGTCCTACACGAAAGCGGATTTCGACTCGCAACGCTACTTAAACACGGATTTACAAAGCTATTACACCATGTCGGACGACGAAGGAAACTACCTGATCCATGTCCCGACGGCTTCGAACACGATGCTGCTGGCGGTTGATGACCAATGGTCGGCGGCGGCCAAAACGCCGGTGATCATTCCGCCGCGTCAAAAGAAGGCGGACGGAACGATGGAGCCGATTCCCGTGCGGACGGAGAATTTCACCCTGTCTCCCGGGCTGATCATTTCCGGACGCGTCACGAAAAAGACGGACGGAACGCCCGTGGAAGGCAATATCGTTTCATTACGCCTGAAGGGGAGCGACATCGACACCGCGCCGCTTGAGGATTTGTTCTATGACGCGACCGGAATCAGCACGCCCTTCGAATATCTTCGTTCCCGAACCGACGCGAACGGGCATTATTCCTTCCGCATCGCCCCGGACGACCTTTCGAAAATAACGGTTTACCCCCAATATGAAGGGGATTTCGATATCACCGTCAATTACGAAACGCCGGACGGGAAAAAGTACGTCATCGACAAACCGGCCGAAGCGGCGCGATAGGTTGGAACGGATTCATTTCGAAAAACACAGAAATTGACATCGCGTTTGGACTCGTGTAAACTGGAAGGGTTCCTCGTCGCGGCACGCTGTGTGTCGCGGGAACCTCCAGTACGGGAAAAGGCGATTTCATGAAACGAACATTGAAACTCATCGCGGCGGCGGTCGTCCTGTTGGCGGCCTGCTGCCGTTTTGCTTTGGCGCAGGAAACGTATGACGTTGTGATCTACGGCGGGACCTCGGCGGCGGTGACCGCGGCGGTGCAGGTCAAAAACATGGGCAAGTCGGTCGTCATCGTCTCGCCCGAAGAACATCTCGGCGGCATGACCAGCGGCGGACTCGGCTTCACCGATTCGGGCAACGTCGGGAGCATCGGCGGGTTGTCACGCGAATTTTACCGCCGCGTGTACGGGGAATATCAAAAGCCCGAAACCTGGCGATGGCAGAAGATGAACGAATTCGTCAATCAGGCTCAAGGCACCAGGGCGATGCTGCACGACGACAAATCCATGTGGGTTTTCGAGCCGCATGTCGCGCAGAAGGTTTACGACGAGTGGATCGCGGAGTTGAAAATCCCCGTCGTTCGCGGGGCGTATCTCGACCGCGAACGTGGCGTCGAAAAAGACGGCACCCGCATCGTTTCGATCACGACGCTCGACGGCAAAACCTTTCACGGCAAAATGTTTCTCGACGTGACCTACGAGGGCGATCTCATGGCCGCGGCGGGCGTCGCCTATCATGTCGGGCGCGAGGCCAACGCGCAATACGGCGAAACGTGGAACGGCAACCAGGTCGGGACGCTCCCCAAGGGACACCTGTTCGAAAAGCCGGTCGACCCGTATCGCGTTCCCGGCGATCCCGCGAGCGGACGGCTCAAATACGTCGACGACAGCGCACCCGGCGTTCGCGGTGAGGCGGATAACCGCGTGCAGGCTTATTGCTTCCGCATGTGTTTGAGCGATCACGAAGCGAACCGCGTGCCCTTCCCCAAGCCGGAAGGTTACGACCCGGCCGATTACGAACTGCTGATTCGGGCTTTCGATTCCGGCTGGCGCGGCGTGTTCAACAAGTTCGACCGCATCCCGAACCGCAAGACCGACACGAACAATCACGGCCCCTTCAGCACCGACTTCATCGGCATGAATTACGATTACCCCGAGGCTTCCTACGAACGGCGGGCCGAGATCATTGAGGAACACGTCCGCTACCAACAGGGGCTGATGTATTTCATGGCCAACGATCCCCGCGTGCCGGACGAGATTCGCAATAAGATGGCGCAATGGGGTCTCGCCAAGGACGAATTCACCGACAACGGCCACTGGCCGCACCAGATTTATGTGCGTGAAGCGCGACGCATGATCGGCGAATACGTCATGACGGAACACGATTGCCAGCTGCGGCAGCAATGCCCCAAACCGATCGGCATGGGCTCGTACAATCTCGACTCGCACAACGTGCGGCGCTACGTCACCGCCGAAGGAACCGTGCAGAACGAAGGCGACATCCAGGAACGTTCCCGCGGCGCGTACAGCATCGACTACGGTTCGATCACCCCGAAACGTGACGAATGCACGAACCTGCTCGTGCCGGTTTGCGTGAGCAGTTCGCACATGGCCTTCGGTTCGATCCGCATGGAGCCGGTGTTCATGGTGCTCGGGCAAAGCGCCGCGACCGCCGCCGTCATGTCGATCAATGAAAACATCGCCGTGCAACAGGTGGATTATGAAAAGCTGCGAGAGCGGCTCATTGCCGACGGTCAGCGGCTTGAAACGAACGCGAAATCCAATCCGGCTTTCATCGACGCGGCGAAACTGCCGGGGCTGGTCATCGACGACAACGCCGCGACAGTCCGCGGTCAATGGTCCTCCTCGACGGCTCGCGAGAAATTCGTCGGCGCGGTGTACCTGCATGACGGCAACGAGCGGAAAGGCGAAAAATCGGCGGCCTACACGTTCGCGATCAAGCAGCCGGGACGCTACGAAGTGTGCGTTTCGTACACGCAGGACGCCAATCGGGCGACCAACGCGCCGGTGACGGTTCATCACAAAAACGGCGAAACGACGGTCAAACTCAACCAGCGAAAAGCCCCCGAACGCGACGGGCTGTTCACGTCGATCGGCGAATTCGAGTTCGATGAAAAAGCCGCCGTCGTTATCTCGAATGCCGACACGGACGGCCATGTCATCGCCGACGCCGTGCAACTGCTGCCGAAACAGTCAAAGCAATAGTTTTTAATCACGAATCCAGCCCGGCGATCGTCTTGAAATCGTGTTTCAGCGACTGATAAAGCTGCTGGTAAACCGGAAACGCGGCGTTGTAGTATTTTTTCGCTTTCGCGTCAACGGCGGTTTCGCTCGAAAGTTTGATCGTCGCCTTGCACGCTTCCTGGATGTTTTTGAACGCACCCGCCCCAACCGCCGCAAGCAATGCGACGCCGAACGCGGGGCCTTCCTCGCTTTGAATGGTCACGACTTTCTGACCGAACACATCCGCTTGAATCTGTCGCCAGAACGGACTTCTTGAACCGCCACCCGACGCGCGAATCTGCTTGACCGGCACGTTGAGCCCGCGAATGATTTCGAGACTGTCCCGCATCGAATAGGTGACCCCCTCCATGATCGCGCGGATCATGTCGCCGCGATGGTGGGCCAACGTCAAGCCGACGAAACAGCCGCGTGCGTCCGGATCGGCGTGCGGAGTGCGTTCGCCGGAAAGATATGGCAAAAAGA
>JAVBQX010000250.1:0-4636 GCA_031548645.1 Thermoguttaceae bacterium | reverse complement strand
CCCGTAGGGCCAGTATTATTGTTGCCCCGTAGGGGCAAAATATTGGTAGATTAAGCGATTCCCCGCATTTTTTACAACCCCGTCAGGGGTTGGAGATATTCGCATAACCACCATATTGTTCAACCCTTTCAGGGTTGATGGTTCTTGTGTTGAGACATCGTTTTCTACCTATATTTGACCCCTACGGGGTCATTTCCAAACAAGACAAATCATAGCGAAGGTCATTTCGGCCAGGAAGAAACTTGTTATCGCTTGCGTAACTTTTCACTATTCACTATTAGTTTTTCACTTCCCAGGAGCGTTCCATGATTCGACCAACGATGCAGTTCCAGGCGATATTCGGCGGGACGACCGTGCCGGCCTTGGAACAGGTGGCGATTTTCAACGAAGCGCGGCAGAACCTGCTCGCGGGGAACATCGCCAACTTCGACACGCCGGACGCCAAAATGCGCGACATGGACGTGGGACTGTTCAAGCACGACCTGGCCCGGGCGATCGAGCGGCGTTACGAGCCGGGCGGTTCGGCCGAAACCCGCTATCCACTGAAAAGTTCGAGCACGACCGGCGGCGGGGTCTGGCCGACCAACATCCCGATCCTGCAGCACGATTACAACAACATCGGCATGGAATACCAGGTCACGGAAATGGCCAAAAACAACATCGAATTCAATACGGCCCTCAACCTGATGAAACACCAGATGAACCTGCTGCAAACCTCGATCAGCGAACGGGTATGATTTTAATGCAGAGTGCAGAATGCAGAATGCAGAATAATCGAGCATCAAAATCTCCGGGTGTCGGGAAGTTTTGCTTTCTTCGGAATCGCCTGTGATGTTGTTGTCGCAAACTTCTTCGTTCTGCACTCTGCACTCTGCACTCTGCACAGTGCATCCCCCCCCCCCCCCCCGCGTCTTTCTCTTGTTTTTGGCTTCGCCGGGAAGTACAATGGGCGTTGTCGTTGTGCGGAAAAACCAGCCTTCTTTTGTCAGGAGAAAAAAATGCGGTCCTTCCTTACCTCTTTGGCAATATTGTTCCTGTTTGCCATATTTACATCTTTTTCGCAAAATTCCGCGCTGGCCGACGGGCTTTCATCAGTCCCCGCGAAACCCGGACAATACATGACTCGCCTGGTACACTCGCAGGCGGCGGAATTCCGGCAGCAATACGATTTTCTCGTGCACAATATCAAACAACGTGACCGCATCGCCGCCAAAGCCGACGAAGTTTTTCTGCCCGATTCGATGATCCTGCCGGAAGACCGCGACCCGGTCGATGTCGTGTTGCGTCGCAGCGCCGCGCTGCTGGGCGATCTCAAAAAAATGTCGGACGCCCCCGACCTGGCCAAATTTGAAGCCGAACTGAAACAGCTCGGCGAAAAAGTCGCGTCCGTCGATATCGGCGATACCGAAGCGCGTTTTGCACTGTACGAATCGCTCTGCGCATTGCGTCGCCGCATCGCCTTTGCGAACCCGCTGCTGGATT
Organism: Thermoguttaceae bacterium; assembly: GCA_031548645.1. Classification (GTDB taxonomy): domain Bacteria; phylum Planctomycetota; class Planctomycetia; order Pirellulales; family Thermoguttaceae; genus WRMR01. Next base: position 3,154 of record JAVBQX010000250.1, on the reverse strand, counting down.
TCAGCGACATCGTTTTCGTCAAGCGTCACCGGGCGACCTTCAACCACATGTGCGACCAGTATTACGGCATCAATTCGGTGCCCGGCGGCGGGATTTTCGTTCTTTCGAACGCGTTCGACGGGACGGCGACGGTTCGCAATCTGCTGGCCGACGCGAAAGTCGAAAACGGCCGGCTCGCGGGCAAACGGCTTGAAAACGGCGCCTTCGTGACGCCCGATCTTTCGTTCGACGGGACGCAACTGGCTTTTGCCTTCGTCGAATGCAACGGCGACGGGAAACAGCGGTTTCATACCGATCTCACGCGCGGACATTGGGACGAACGGGACTCGCACCACCTGTTCCGCGTCAACGTCGACGGGACGAACCTGCGGCAGTTGACCGACGGAACCTGGAACGATTTCGACCCCTGCTGGCTGCCGAACGGGCGGCTCGCGTTCATTTCGGAGCGTCGCGGCGGTTATTTGCGCTGCGGCCGCGAATGTCCGACGTATACGTTGTTCGACATGAACGACGACGGCTCGCTGATGCGTTGCCTCAGCTATCACGAAACGAACGAATGGAACCCGAGCGTCACACACGACGGTCGCATTCTTTACACGCGTTGGGATTACATCGACCGGCACGGCTGCACGGCCCACCATCCGTGGATCACGACGCTCGACGGACGCGACGCCCGCGCGGTTCACGGCAACTTTTCCCCGCGTGCGGAACGGGCCGACATGGAACTCGAATGCCGCGTCATTCCCGATTCGCCGCTGCAAATCGCGGTGGCCGCCCCGCATCACGGACAGGCATACGGTTCGCTGATTTTGGTCGACCCGCGGGTCGAAGACGACGACCGCATGGGACCGGTCAAACGCATCACGCCCGAGGTCGCCTTCCCCGAATCGCAGGGCGGGGCCCAAATTTACGGCACGCCGTGGCCGCTTTCGGAGAAATATTATCTCGCCGTGGCCGATTTTTCCATGACTTCTGAATGGGGCGACCAGGGGCATAACGCCAAATACATCCGCGGCGATTACGGCATTTATCTCGTCGACGCGTTCGGCAACAAGGAACTGCTGTACCGCGATCCGGAAATCGGTTCGCTTTCGCCGATCCCCTTGCGTTCGCGACCGATGCCGCCGGGCCCGGCCTTCGTTGCCGATGCGGAATTTCAGCACCAGCCTTATGTGTTGCCCAATCGCGGTCCCGACGCGCCGACGGCCACCGTTTCGGTGATCAACGTGTACGAAAGCCTGTTCCCCTGGCCGGACGGCGCCGAGATCAAGGAAATCCGCATTTTGCAGATGATCCCGATGTCGGTTCCCTCGGGCAATCCGCCGCACGAAGTCGGCCTGCGCGAGCCGACCAGCGGCGATTCGGTCGTCATCCCGCGGCATGTGCTCGGCACGGTTCCGGTCGAGGCGGACGGGAGCGCCCATTTCATCGTGCCGGCACAAAAGGAGTTGGTTTTCCAGGCGATCGACCAGAACGGTTTGGCGGTTCAGTCTATGCGGAGCGCCGCGTACTTCCAGGCTAATGAAATCATGACCTGTGACGGATGCCACGAGCAGAAACGCCGCACGCCGCTTGTCCCGGACACGGTTCCGATCGCATTGACGCGGGCGCCGTCGGAAATCAAGCCGGTCGAACTGCCGGGCGTCAACCCGTTCAGCTATCCGCTGTTGGTGCAGCCGGTGTTCGACAACAAGTGCGTGTCGTGCCACGAACAGAACGCGGACAAGGCCCCGAACCTCGGTCGCGCGCCCGTGCAGAACAAATGGTACGCATCCTACAACAGCCTGATCAAGGATCACGCCTTTTACAGTTACGGCAACCCGTTGCGGACCTACCCCGGACAGTTCGGGGCCAATGCGTCGAAGCTGTACACGCATCTCAAGAACGGCCACCATGACGTGCAACTGACCGCGGAGGAAATGCAACGCATCGTTCTCTGGCTCGACTGCTGCTCCGTCTTTTACGGCGTTTACGAAAAGGAAGGTGGCGAAACCCAACTGCTCGGCGGCGTCGCGTTTCCGACGTTCGAATGAGTTTTTGCCGAAAGATGATGCGAAAGATACGACGACCGGAAACGCAAGGTAGGGCGGTCTCGCCGAGACCGCCGCAATCGCCGAACAAGTTCGGCGGCTAAGTAAACACAAATTTGACGTTGGCCGGGCCCTAAACCGGTTCTTCGTCGGAATGTTCCTCTTCCGGCGGCAGTTCCGGATTGGTGCGACGGCACAGCATCGTTTTGGCGAAAATCAATTCGACGAGCATCAGATACACCGTCGCGAGGAAGCTGCCGACAAATCCGCACAGCAGCCAGAAAAACGGGGCAAAGAACACAAGCTCAACCCTCTGCACTTCAATGATTTCCAACATCGGATTCACTCCGGTCAAAACAAAACACGGAGGTGCAAAAACAAAGCGGCTCAGTGTGAAAAACAGCCCGCAAAACAGGCCGCTCCAAAAACCACAGCATTGATAGCAGGTGATGATGCCCAGAAAAAAGGCGGACCAGGTGCGAGGGACGTTTTCCGCATTCCCCCCGCTTTTCTCGCGACGTCTTTCCTGCTTGCGCACACGGTTTTCGAGCCGCTCTCGGAACGGCTGAAATATTTTTCCGTCGACGAGAATCGCGGTCAGCCCGACCGTAGCCATGCAAAAAAAAAGCAAATCTGTCATGGGGAGGATTTAGGGGTTAGGGATTAGTACGACAGCGCAACCCGTCAGGTAGGGCGGTCTCGCCGAGACCGCCGCAACAGGGCGTGAGGCCATTCGATCCGAATGTCACATTTCACCAAAAAACCAACGATGCCTTTAATCCGATTTCACTCGCACTTCCGGCGGCGGGCTCGGCGAGACCGCCCTACCTCAGTGCGCTGTCGTACTACGGCCTCCACAATAGGGATCGTTCCCGAAAGGTCCCGTAAAATAACGATCAGGCGGAACGATTACGGCAAGTAACATCGAAAAGGGCCGTTGACTTGCCGTGGTTTACTGTTTCCGCAGATGAAGGAAAAAAGTGCGGCCATGTTTTGTTCATTGGATGCTTGGGAAAACCGCAGGTTGAGATCGCGTTTTATGCCACGGACGTTTGTTTTTGTATTTGCCGTGGTTCTTGCGATGACGGGCGGAGTCGCTTTAGCGCAGCGTTTCACGACCGAAC
>JAVBQX010000305.1:0-6343 GCA_031548645.1 Thermoguttaceae bacterium | reverse complement strand
TCGGAACACTCACGTAGGAGTTGGGCTTCATTTCTCACGAACACGATGCGCCCGTGTGTCAAGCTGCGGGACAGCCAGATGCCGTTGTCTTTACGGGACTCAATGCGTACCGGCATGGTCACCTTCACGAATTTCGCGATGTAACACGAACCAATTTTAATCATGGAAACCTCCTCAGTCACAGGATACGCGGGACGGTTTCAAAGTCAAGGAGAATATTTTGAGTAAGGACAAACTGGATATGACCGCCCTGTCGCCGGGCGATTTGGCGACCTTGTTATCCCAGGCCTTGAAGCGACCGATCCCAGAGGAGCACATTCGCGAAATCGCCGAGGCCGGGAAATTGTTAAGCGAAGATGAGAGGATCAACCTCGTGGAATACACGGCCTATCTGGCCGGAGGAGTTTCTTTTGACGCAAATTAACCCGCAATCCTTGAAGCCCGCCGAGCTGATGCGCATTTTGAATACGGCGGGACGCGGCACGGTCTTGACGGAAACGCGTCTGCGCCGACATCGCAATCGCGCCGGATACACCATCGGCGACGACAAGACGATCAACCTGTTTCGTTACGCCGCCTGGCTGACGCTGGAGTATTTTCGGCCCAGAAACGAACCGATGGACTACGCGGAAAAGAAACGCCTGCAGGCGATCCGCAATGCCGAGGAAGTCCGCACCGCGCAGGACATCGGCGAACTGCCCGAAATCGAGAATCCCCAGCGCCGGGAAATGGCCATCAAATCGTTTCGCGTGTTTTGCGAATCGTATTTTCCCGAAATCTTTTACCTGCCCTGGTCCTTCGACCACCTGCGGGTCATCGAAAAAATCGAACGGGCGGTTCTGCACGGCGGTCTGTTCGCGCTGGCCATGCCGCGTGGCAGCGGTAAGACAGTCCTCTGCCAGACGGCGGTGGTTTGGGCCTCGTTCATCGGCGCGGTGCCCTTCGTCTGTCTCATTGCATCCAGCGCCAGCCGATCCCGCGATCTTTTGGAGAACATCAAAGTCTGGCTGGAAACGAACCCCCTGCTCAAGGGCGACTTCCCGGAAGTCTGTTATCCGATCCAATGCCTGGAGCGCATCACCAACCGCCAGAAAGGACAAAAATACAAAAACGAACCGACTCGCATCGAATGGAATGTCGACAAGGTGGTTTTGCCCACCATCGAAGGTTCGGCGGCAAGCGGCGTGGTGATCTCCAGCAGCGGCATGAAAGGCTCGGATATTCGCGGCCAGAATCACGCAAGGGCCGACGGGCAAGTCGTGCGTCCGCAATTGGTGCTGATTGACGATCCGCAAACCTCCGAGTCGGCGTGGTCGGAGTCGCAATCGACGCATCGCGAGGGCATTCTTGCGGGTGACGTTTTGGGGATGGCGGGGCCGGGCAAGAAGATTGCCGGACTCATGGCGTGTACGGTGATCAGGCCGGGAGACATGGCGGATAACATCCTCTGCCGGGACAAGCACCCCGAATGGCAGGGGGAACGCACGAAAATGGTCTATTTATTCCCAACCAATGAAAAACTCTGGTCGAAATACGCTGAATTGCGCGGCGATTCGCTTCGCAATGACGGCGACGGCAGCAACGCAACGCGTTTTTACGAGCAGAATCGCGAGGCGATGGACGCCGGTTCGCGCATTGCTTGGCCGGAACGTTACAACGACGACGAAATCTCCGGCTTGCAGCACGCGATGAACCTGAAAATCCGGGATGAAGGGGCATTTTGGGCGGAATACCAAAACGAGCCTGTTCTCGAAAAACTCGGCGAGGAGATGCTCACCTCTGAACAAATCGCGGAAAAAACTAACGGCTATGACCGCGCAGTCATCCCGCTTGAATGCAGCCATGTGACCATGTTTGTCGATGTCCAACAGAAGGCGTTGTATTGGGTTTTGGCCGCGTGGGACGGGTATTTTAACGGATATGTCTTGGATTATGGCACCTGGCCCGACCAACAGCGGCCGTATTACACCCTGCGCGACATCCAGAAAACGCTGGCCGTCGCCATCCCCAACAGCGGGCTTGAAGGGGCAATTTACGGAGGTCTTGAAAAACTTTGCGACGAGCGGCTCAACCGTTCGTACTACCGCGAGGACGGCGTCGAAATGCACGTGAATCAATGTCTCATCGACAGCAACTGGGGACAAAGCACCGACGTCGTTTATCAATTCTGTCGTCAATCGCAATTCGCAGGGATATTGTATCCGTCGCACGGAAAATATGTCGGCGCGTCGAGCATCCCGTTTGCGGAGTACGCCAAGAAACGCGGCGACCGTGTCGGCCACCACTGGCGCATCCCCAATACGGCGGGCAAACGTCAGGTGCGGCACGTTTTGATCGATACGAATTACTGGAAGTCCTTCGTGCATGCCCGCTTCGCGGTGAACATGGGTGATCCCGGCTGTCTCTCGCTCTTTGGCCACGATCCAAAGGTGCATACCATGCTGGCCGAGCATCTGGTTTCGGAGTATCGGGTTCAGGCGACGGCGAACGGTCGCACGGTCGACGAATGGAAAATCCGGCCTTCGCAGCCGGACAATCACTGGCTTGACTGTCTGGTGGGCTGCGCCGTCGCGGCGTCAATCCAGGGTGTCGAACTGGGAACGCTCAAGACCATTGCCAAACCGCAAAGGCCACGCGTGAAGCTGTCGGATTTTCGGAAATGAAAATATTTTTCAATAAAAGTGCATGTTTTCACCCGCCGAAAAGAATAGATCCATGGGAGGGACATTGCTGCGAAAATCTTTCTTTGTGAAAATTTTCATTTTCGGAATTTTCACCGGCACACAATGAGCCTGGCCTGTCCTAAAAGGGTAGAAGCAACAACGCGACGTCCCTGTTTTTCACCATCCTGTTTCAGAAGGAGGAGATTATGTAAATGAGCAACATCAACCCACCCTATCAACCGCCTCCGCCGGATACGGTGGAGGTCGACTGTAAAACGCTGGAAGTTTCCGGCGACATCCGCAGCCCAACGATCACGACAATCCGCCAAAACATCAGCGACCACGTCAATGATCTTTGCCTTCACCGCAGGCGTTTCGAGACGACTTTCACGACCGACGGCGTATCGGATGCCTACACGATCACGCATTCGCTTGGGACAAGTTCGTTGCAGGTTTCACTTTATGACGTAACGAACACATCGCGGCAAATTCTTTTCGTCCACTGGGAGCCGGTTTCAGAAAATGAAATCCGCATCCTGCCGGATGTCCGGCTCGCCGCCGGGCGCACGATCCACATTCTCATTCAATAACAGGAATCCTTGAAATGGCCATTGCCTTTGAATCCGATCTGGAACTGCCGCGCGACCCGGTTGAACCCTTGCAGGCGGCGACGAAACAATACGTGGACGCGAATTCCGAAACCATTTTGCCGCCCGACGACGGGAAAATATATGCTTTGCGGCGTCAACCGGACAGTGATCAGGTTCAATTCGTCGAAGTGACCGGCGAACCGCCGCCCGCCGAGGGCGACGGATTCCCCATGACGGCCCAGATGTACCGGCCTTTCATGGCGGAAAAGGAAGTCCGCAACGGCGACGAATGGTGGGCCTGCCACGGCTTGCCGTTTCACGGCCCGGATTATCCCGAAATCGTCGCCATGAAATCCGTCGCGCCCTACTACAAAAACCTGTTGCCGTTCATGCAAAGCGCGACGCTCCCGGCGGGTAATGAAATCACCCTGTCGGTCGGCAACATCGCCACGGCGTTTTACATGTTCGACGGCAGTTACGGCAACAACTGGCAGGGAATGCCGGGGCCATCGCTCAGCCAGTCGAACATGATCACGCGGAAAATTCCCACACCAGTAGGCCGGATCACCGGCTATTCGATTGTTTCCCAGTATTCGAGCAGCATCAGCTATCCGACGGAATGGATATTGCAGGCTTCGCTCAACGGCAGCACATGGCAGACCATCGATAACCGAAAGAACGTGACCTGGGACCCGGCGGCTCGTGGTGCGATACGTCAGGTGTTCGAACTGCCGACGCCTTACGAGGGTGACGCCTTGTATTTTCGCTGGGCTTTCAGCAAGTCGACCGGGACGGGCTACTTGTCGATCAGCGAGTTGGAACTCCACGACAGCATCACGCAATACGCCGTACCGAAAAAAGCCGACGACGCCAACGGTTGCCCCTTTTTCGTGAAAATGAAATCGGGCTTGCCGTCGGTTCACTTGCAGGTCGGCGACCGTGTCTTGCTGGGCCAGACGGACGAAACGTACATCGACGAGTTCGGACGCACCTGGCTGGCCTGCAACATGAACACGCATGAGGTCGCCGATTATCCCGACCTCGTGGACAAAAAAGGTGTGCGCCACTTCGAGAACGGCGAGGTCGTGCCCGTGCTCAACAGCAGTACCGTTCCCGGCACCTACCCCGTCACCGCCAGTTCGGAGGCGAGTTCGACGAATTCCCGCTGGAAGCCTTTTGACGGCAACGGCACGGTCTATTGGGCGACCGCGTCGACGGTCAAAAGCGGCTGGATTCAGGTCGAGCTGCCGCGCTCGATTCTGATCAACGCCTACGATCTCAAAACAAGCAATACGCAGGACAACACGCCGCAGGACTGGACGGTGGAGGTTTCGGACGACGGCGAGAACTGGGCGGTCATCGACCGGCAGACGGGCAACATCGCGCTCATCGACCGCAAGTTCACGGTCGCGACGCCGCGTCGCGGAAAATTCGTGCGACTCAATGTCTCCTCCATCATTCGCGGCACCTGTGTGGGCGTATTCCGTTTGCAGTATTTTTCGAACGAATACGACATGATCCAGATGCCCAATTACAACCCAAGCAACGAAAACCGGCTTTACATGCTGGCGAAACTCCCCAATCCTTAACTTTAGAAAGCATTTATGGCGATTCTTTTTGAATCCGATCTCAAACTCCCGCGCAACCCGCAGGAAAATCTCCACGCCGCGCCGAAACAGTACGTCGACGTCGGCCTGGCGACGAAGGCGGACACGGTGCATACGCATACGGTCACCCAGCTCGTCGGGCTGGGCACGGCGGCGATCTGCGATACCGGCGTGGCCGTTGGCAACGTACCGATTGTCGGCCCGGACGGCAAGTTGAACGCTTCCATTTTGCCGTCGATCACGACCAATAGCACCTTCATGGTCGCGAGTGAAACGGCAATGCTGGCGCTCACGGCCCAAACGGGCGACGTGGCCGTTCGTACCGATGTCAGCAAGAGTTTCATCCTGCTGCGTGAACCGGCGACGACGCTGGCCAACTGGCAGGAGCTCCTGACGCCGACCAGTGCAGTCGCCTCGGTCAACGGCAAATCGGGTACGGTGATCCTCGTCGCGACGGATGTCGGCGCGATTGCCGTCACGGAAAAAGGCACGGCCAACGGCGTTGCGACGCTCGACGCCTCCGCGAAGGTGCCCATCGCCCAACTGCCGACGCAGGCGGTGGTTGTCGACTCCGCAAATGAAATCCCGACCGGCGCGGCGGTGTTCGCTCATACCAGCGCGACGACGGCCCATGAATCGACCGCGACGCCGACGGCGGACCGCATCGCCATGTTCGACGCGAGCGGACGTTTGCATTCGGGCATGCCGGTCGCGAACAGCGACGTGGCGACGAAGCAATACGTTGATACGCGCTCCGGTTCCGGCGGCTATCGCGGCACCTTCAGCGGTGACGGCAGTCAAACAACGTTTGCCGTGACACATGCGCTCGGCAGTGAGGAGGTTGTCGCCGACGTCTTTCGGGTCGGTGTCAGCGGCCTGGAACGCATTTTCGTGCAGTGGGAAACCGCATCGGCCAACGTGATCAACCTGCTCTTCGCATTGCCGCCGACGAATGGTACGGAGTTCATCGTCAAGGTGCGGAGTTGATCCCCGTTCACCCGCATCGCGGGTTGATGCAAGGAATGCAACTCGCCGCGATCAAGTCACCTGAATATCATAGATCAATGAATAATTCTATGATTGTCGACATTCATCGTCAAGTTGAAAAATAAAAAATGGAAAAATATTCAAATCTCGAAGAAGCGATTCGCGAGAACGCTTCCGGACCGAAACGTGCCCAGGGTGATTCGGGCAGTATTGAACAGCATTCCCTGCAGGATCAAATTGCCGCTGACAAATACCTGGCCTCGAAGAATGCGGTGAAGCATGGCATCGGCATCAAAAACGTCAAGATTTCGCCCGATGGAACGACGTAGGAAGTGAAAAAGTAAAAGTGAAAAACGAAAAGTTGCGCAAGCGACATTTTCATGTTCACAAGAAATTGACATGGCCCGTGAACAGAAGCTCACGGGCCATGCCTCGGAGGCACCACTACAAAGGAACCAACTGTCAGTGTTGGTTTTTCGAAGAACGCAGGCTTTTA
>JAVBQX010000248.1:0-3963 GCA_031548645.1 Thermoguttaceae bacterium | reverse complement strand
TACCTGCTCGGCGACGCGGGTATTGGTCTGGCGACGTTGCGCGAAGAAACGCCTTACGACCCGCTGTTGGGCCGGGGAAGCGGCGCCGGCATGATTTTCGGGAACACCGGCGGCGTGACCGAAGCGGCCATGCGAACCGCGTATCGGTTGCTCAACGGCGAAAATCCGCCGAAAACGCTGTACGAACCGCGGCCCGTGCGCGGGCTGGACACCGTGCGCCAGGCGACGATCGATCTTGGCAAAATCAAACTGAAAGCGGCCATCGTGCATGGCATCGCGGGAGCGATTCCGCTGCTCGACGCGATTCAAAAAGGCGACGCGGCCTTCGATTTCGTCGAGGTCATGGCCTGTCCCGGCGGTTGCATCGGCGGGGGCGGTCAGCCGCGCAGTTCGCTGCCCGAAACGCAACGAAAGGCCCAGCGATTGAACGCCCTGTACAAGCGCGATTTGCAGGACGAGTTGCGTTTGAGTCACGAAAACCCGGACGTCAAGGCGATTTACGACGCCTTTCTCGGCCGCCCGCTCGGCGAACGTTCGCAGCAGATGCTGCATGTCGCGAAAGAGTAAAAGATAGGGCGGTCACGGCAAAAAACTAATGGTGATTTGAAAGAATATAACACCAACCGTTTTCCGCGTCGTAGAGTACTTCGATACCGCCGCCATTGCTCCTCACGATTTCGAAGTAATAGCCCCGGGAAACGGAATGAAAACAACTTTGGTCGGTTTTTCCCGTAGAATCGATATGGCATTCACTGGAATTCCATGGATCGCAGTGTTCGTGTTCCGGTTTTATATAAACATAACGCGGCATGTTCAGGGGAACCTTGCGTCGACAATTGATCCGTGGAAAAGGGGTTTTGTTATCTCTGTCCGGCAAATCCGGAAGAGATTCGACGGCGACGGGCTTCCATTCTTTTTCACGGCACATTTCCAAAAATGCGTCCTCGGGAATGGCAAACTCGCACACCTGTCTTAGGAAGGTATTGTAAAATGAGTAATCGGACGCTTTTGGAGAATATTTTTCCGCCTGCGGCAAGTGTTCGCCGGAAGAAGTATAAAGCGCCGGAAAAAAGTAAGGAAGCAAAGGCGCAGGACCGCCGAGAAACAGACCCAAAAACAATACCAGGGCAAAACAACCACAACCTGACATCAAACAACAACACCCCCGTCGATCGGAAGTCTCCGGAGACGGTTGCTTCTCCTCCGCCATAACGGTTGATTCATCTCTTGACATGAAAACACCGTCGACGCAACATGGTAATCAAAACGGCGGTCACGACGTAATCGCTCTACCGTGTCCTTCGCTTACGCTTCGGGCTCCGGTTGCGCCGGGCGAGCCCGGCGGCTAAGAGGCAATCACGCAATCATTGGCATTATTCCGTCGCGTCGGCGGCGGGTTTTTGCGTCTTTTTGCGGCCGCGTTTCTTGACTTTCGGCTTGATGTCTTCCGCTTTGCGTTCGATACGGCGTTCCTTGAGACGGACGGCCTTGCCGACGCGGTCACGCAGGAAGTACAGTTTCGCGCGACGCACGACGGCCGAACGGACGACCTCGATTTTCGCGATTCGTGGCGACATGACGGCGAACTTCCGTTCGACGCCTTCCCCGGCGACGATGCGGCGGACGGTAAACATTTCCCCCGTCCCGCGACCGCTCCGCGCGATCACGACGCCGTTGAAAATCTGGATACGTTCCTTGTCGCCTTCGAGAATGCGGACATGCACGTTGACCGTGTCGCCGATTTCGAATTTGTCGCACTCTTTTTTCGAGAGTTCCTCGACATGTTTGATCAGTTCCTGAGACATAATCTTCCTCGCTTAAGTGAAAAACCAAAGTGAAAAGTTAATAACTCATCGCATGTGGTATCTTTGAGGAAATTAACAATTGCCTTTAGTCACTAATTATTAGTTATTCGTTATTAGTTTTTAGTTCAGCAGGTCGGGCCTGCGTTTGGCGGTGCGTTTGACGGCTTCTTCGGCTCGCCATTGGTCGATCCGTTCGTGGTTGCCGTTGACGAGCACCTCGGGCACTTCGAGTCCGCGATATTCGCGCGGTCTCGTGTACTGCGGCCCTTCCAAAAAACGGTTGCCGGTCGAAAAGGAATCGCACAGGCTGGAATATTCGTCGCCCAGCACACCGGGCACCAGCCGCATGACCGCGTCGATGACCGCCATGGCCGCGACTTCGCCGCCGTTGAGCACGTAATCACCGATCGAAACCTCTTCGGGCTTCAAAATCTGCGAAACGCGATCGTCAAATCCTTCGTATCGCCCGCACAGGAGCAAAATCCGCTTCTCCCGGGCCAGTTCCTCGACCATGCGCTGGTCAAGCCGCCGCCCTTGCGGGCTGAGCAGGAGCAAACGCCCCGGCTCGGGCTCAGCGGCCCGCACCTCCTCGACGCAGGGCACGACGCAATCGACCTTGATCACCATGCCCGGCCCGCCGCCGTAGGGCGTGTCGTCGACCTTGCGGTGCCGGTCGGTTGACCAGTCGCGAATGTTGTGGCTGCGGACGCGGATCAATTCCCGCTCAATCGCGCTTTTCACCAGGCTTTCGGAGAGATAACTCGCGAACATGCCGGGGAAAAGGGTGAAAACGTCGAAGGTCAGGTGTGGAGTGTGGAGTGTGGAGTGTGGAGTTGGGGACTCGTCGCTCATGGGAAAACAATTCTGCAATGCATTATCACGTCTTTTTGTGGTATCATGGAAATCAAGTTTGAACAATACCTTCAAATCATTCCCACACCGTCAGGAGCGCAACTCCACACTCCACACTCCACACTCCACACTCCACACTCCACACTCCACACTCGCAAATTTACTCTTCCGCGGCGACGGGTTCTTCCGGTGCGGCGGCGGGTTTCGGCTGCGGGACGAGGTGGGCCGGGACACCGGGGCGCCGGCGCGACTGGGCCAGTCGTTCGATGGCGGCCTGCTGTGCGTCCAAGTGCGTTCCGTTCGGTCCGTATTTCTTGATCAACACGGCGACCTTGTCCGAGGGCTGGGCCCCGACGCTCAGCCAATAGGCGATGCGGTCGGCGTTGAGCAATGCGCGGGCGTCCACTTCGGGCACCAGCGGATCATAAGTTCCGAGCTCTTCCAGCACGCGACCGTCGCGGGGCGACCGGGCGTCGGTGGCACAGAGGCGGAAAAACGGTCGATGACGCCGTCCCATCTTCTTCATGCGAATTCGTACTGCCACTTGGTTGTTTCTCCTAATTCGAGTGAAATAACAAAATTATTTTGATACAGGTAGGGCGGTCACGCCGTGACCGCCGATGAACCACCTGATACGTTATCCATTTGATCTTTTCATCAAAGCGGCGGTCTCGGCGAGACCGCCCTACTACAAGGTTTTTGAATTGATGTTCATTATGTTTGATGGATGCGGCGATTACCCCGTCAGGGGTAATATATTGGTAGAACAAACGCCCCTCCCCTTTTTTTCAACCCCGTTAGGGGTTGGATAAGTTCGCGTAACATTGGGTTGTGCAACCCTTTCAGGGTTGTTCAATATATGCGGGAGGGCATCGTTTTCTACCAATATTTGACCCCTTACGGGGTCATTTCCGAGCAAAACACAATGAAGGATATTGCTGGAACTATGTACTACTCATCGGTTTTGCTTCCGGCTTTGTCACGCCCCGTTGGGGCTTGTGTTGTGTGGGAGCGTCTCCACCCCCGGCTGACGCCGGGGGTTATGGAAATTTCGTCCTTTCAGGACGATTTTCACACTCACTTTTTCTTCTTCTTTTTCAGTTCCTTTTCGCGGAGTTTTTTCGCTTTGGCTTTTTCGGCGGAGCTGAGGCGTTTGCCGGTTCCTTTTTTGGGGGCGGCCATCATGCCGGTGGGGTTGTTCTGCAGCGATTGCGTCATGCCGGACATCATTTTCATGCGGTCGCGCATGCCCATGCCGGCCATGGATTTCATCATTTCGGCCATCGGCAGGAACGACTTGATCAGT
>JAVBQX010000185.1:0-13337 GCA_031548645.1 Thermoguttaceae bacterium | reverse complement strand
ACGAACATCATGGGCGAGCATCCCGACGGCACGAAACGCTTCGAGTTCCAGCCGGGCCCGGTCTTCGCGAACATCGTTTTGGCCGACGAAATCAACCGTGCCACGCCGAAAACCCAGGCCGCCCTGCTCGAAGCGATGCAGGAACATTCCGTCACCGTCGGCGGCACGACGCACAAGCTCGGCGGGCTGTTTTTCGTGCTCGCGACGCAGAACCCGCTCGAAATGGAGGGCACCTACCCGCTGCCCGAAGCGCAGCTCGACCGCTTTTTCTGCAAAATTCTCGTGCCCTTCCCCACGGCCGACGAAATGATGGGCATTCTCGACCGCACGACGACCACGAACGAGCCGAAAGTCGAATCGACCTTCCCGTCGACGCGCATTCTCGAAATGGGCCGGCTCGCCCGCGAAATTCCGATCGCCGACGACATCTGCCGTTACGCCGTCGATCTCGTCATGGGTACGCACCCCGACTCCCCGCAGGCGACCGCCTTCGTGCGGAAATACGTCCGTTTCGGGGCCAGCCCGCGCGGGGCCCAGGGCCTGCTGCTCGGCGCGAAGATCAACGCGATCCTCGACGGCCGGTTCAACGTCGCGAAAGAGGACCTGAAGACGGTCGCCCCCATGGTGCTGCGGCACCGCATCATCCTCAACTTCGAGGGCCAGGCCGAAAACGTTCCCACCGACAAGGTCATCGCCGAACTGGTTAAGTAGCGAGTGTGGAGTTAATATCTTAGCCGCCGGGCTTGCCCGGCGAAAAAGGAAGGACAGTCACGCCGTATCCGCCGCCGGTCGGGAATCAATTACGCCGCATCTGTCCCGATCCAACCGCTCCATGACTGTCGCGGCTCTGATTTTGCCCCTCGCTTACGCTCTCGTTGTACCACACAAGTGCTCCATATTTCTTTTTTTATCCACAGATTGACACAGATAACACAAGAATATTGCCACAAAAAATAGCTGTTGTTACAAGATACATTAGGACCAAAATATTTATCTTTTTCATTTGACGTAATCTTGAGGCAGTAAACTTGATCGACATACCATCTGTGTTAATCTGTGAAATCTGTGGATAATATAAATAATATCATTTGTGTGGTACAACGAGAGCTTACGCTTCGGGCTCCGGTTTTGCGCCGATCACCGTTCCGGTTTCGGCAAGCCGCGGTTATCGCGACCGGAACGGTTGCCCCGGCCTTGCGTCGGCGTCTTGCCGGGATGGGGGGGGCGTGACGAGCCGCTGCCACCGCCGCTCTTGCCGCCGTCGGTTTCGGGCTGTTGTTTGCCGCGTTTTTTGCGGCCTTTGGGGGTGATCTTGTCGAAGTTGACGATGCCGACCTTCTTGCCGAGATTCTTTCGCATCTCCTCAATCCGGTCGCGCAGTACGGCGGCCCGTTCGAATTCGAGCTGTTCCGCCGCTTCGAGCATCTCGCGTTCCAGCTCGTTGAGGTATTCCATCGTGATGACTTCCTCGTCATCGCTTTTTCCGACCGCCGCGTTCGCCTGCTTGTGCGCGGCCGCTTCCGCTTCGATGCCGTGCCGGATATTCTTGCGGATCGTCTCCGGCGTGATGCCGTGTTCCTTGTTGTACGCTTCCTGAATCGCGCGGCGGCGGTTCGTTTCGTTGATCGCCCGGTTCATCGATTCGGTCACCGAGTCGGCGTACAAAATGACCTTCGCGTTGACGTTCCGCGCGCTGCGTCCGATCGTCTGTATCAGCGACGTTTCGCTCCGCAAAAAGCCTTCCTTGTCCGCGTCGAGAATCGCGACGAGCGACACTTCGGGCAGGTCAAGCCCTTCGCGCAAAAGGTTGACGCCGACCAGCACGTCGAAATGCCCTTCGCGCAAATCGCGCAGCAGTTCGACCCGCTCGAAGGCGTCGAGTTCGCTGTGCAGCCATTTGCAGCGGACCCGCTGTTTCGCGAAATATTCGGCCAAATCCTCGGCGAGCCGTTTCGTAAGCGTCGTGACGAGCACCCGTTCGCCGACCTTCGTGCGGGCACGAATTTCTTCGAGCAGGTGCGGCACCTGTTTCGACGCCGGCGAAACTTCGACCACCGGGTCGAGCAATCCGGTCGGGCGGATGACCTGTTCGACGGTGACGTTGTCCGAACGCTCGATTTCGTAAACGTTGGGGGTCGCCGAAACGAACACGACCTTGTTCAGCTTGGCCTCCCATTCGTCGAACTTGAGCGGGCGGTTGTCGAGCGCGCTCGGCAGCCGGAACCCGTGATCGACGAGATTTTTCTTTCGGGCCTGGTCGCCGGCGTACATCGCGCGGATTTGCGGCAGCGTCACGTGCGATTCGTCGACGAACATCAGAAAATCGTCGGGGAAAAAACTGAACAGCGTGTCCGGCGGCGAGCCCGGCTTGCGGTCGGCGAGCGGGGCGCTGTAATTTTCGATGCCGGGGCAATACCCCATTTCCTGCATCATCTCCATGTCGTAGCGCGTGCGAGCGCTGATGCGTTGGGCCTCAAGGATCATGCCGCGGTCGCGGAAAAACTTGATCCGCTCCTGCATTTCCGCCTCGATCCGCTTGATCGCCTCGGCGACGCGTTCCTCGGGCATCACGAAATGCTTGGCCGGGTACACGTAAAATTCGTTCAGCCGCTGGATCGTTTCGCCGGTGAGCGGGTTGATGATCGAAAGCTGCTCGATTTCGTCCCCCCAGAATTCGACGCGGACGGCGAATTCCTCATACGACGGAAACACCTCGACGCAATCGCCCCGCACGCGAAACTGGCCGCGTTCGAACGCGACGTCGTTCCGGTCGTATTGGATTTCGATGAGCCGTGCGAGCATCCGGTCGCGTTCGATGTTTTTGCCGACCGCGAGATGCAGCATCATTTCCATGTAATCCTTCGGCGAACCGAGTCCGTAAATGCACGACACGCTGGCCACGATGACGACGTCGCCCCGCGAGACCAACGCGCTGGTCGCCGCGAGTCGCAGGCGGTCGATTTCCTCGTTGATCGACGCGTCCTTCTCGATGTAGATGTCCCGCTGCGGGATGTAGGCTTCCGGCTGGTAATAGTCGTAATAACTGACGAAATACGAAACCGCGTTTTTCGGGAAGAAGTCGCGGAATTCGGAATAAAGCTGGGCCGCCAGCGTTTTGTTGTGCGAAAGCACGAGCGTCGGCCGCTGCAACCGCTGGATGACGTTCGCCATGGTGAAGGTCTTGCCGGACCCGGTGACGCCCATGAGCGTCTGGTATTTTTTCCCGGCCTCGATCCCGGCGATGAGCTTTTCAATCGCCTGCGGCTGATCGCCCGAAGGCTGAAACGGTGCTTGAAGTTCGAACATGAAAAAGGGGGTTCTCGAAATTTGTATTTTTACGCCGATTCAGCGATTCGCATGGCGTAACGCCAAAACAGGAGATGGGCCGTCAAAAGAAAGTAGACCGTGATCAGGTGCAGGAAAAATCGCCCCCGGATGATGAACGCCGTGACCGTGGTTATAAAAACCAGGAGGAAAAACAGCAGGGAACCAAACAGTGCCAAATACATAAATATTATTATTGGCAACATCCCAAAAAAACAACAAAAGCATGTGGCAAAGTTGATGTATAGGCTGGCCTGAATCCACTTGCTTTTATCCGTTGCCCGGCGTGATTTATGGACGGCCTGATATCCCCACAAACCGGCCAGTGCTGCCGCCAACTGAGACATGGAAACGCTCATAAGCATGACGCTGCTGCCGGGACAATTGAAATACGCATGAAGCGGCAGACGCCAGATGATCACCGAAGCGATTGCCGCGGTCATGAGAATGGCAATCGCCAGTTCATAAAAATCCCAAAACAACGCCACGGGTTTTGTATCGTCAGCCATAGTTAATTCTCCTATGGAGAATCATTATACGCTTTTTCCCGAAAATCGTCAAACGGGACAAGAAAAAGAGCCGGGGACGTCAGTCCCCGGGTGGCGTGCCGCTTCAGTGTTTACCGACGAGACGGCTTTATTTCCCGACCGCCCCGGTCATCGTTTCGAGATTCTTCAGCCACGGTTCAAACGTCCGGACGTCGCTGCTTTTGGCCTCGGCCTTGTCCGCCCGCATTTCCATGGGCGGTTGCACGGCGTCGATCTTCTCCCGGCGCATCGTCCCGTCCTCGTTCGCGAAACCTTCCCCCGGGAACAGTTCCACCAGTTGCAGGAAGGCTTCGGATTCCGAACTCTTTGCGGCCAGCACTTCATCAAGGGAAGCGAGGCCAATGTCATAAGCTTCTTCGTAGGCCTCCACAAGATCGTTCGCCGAGACGATCGCCTCGCGGCAAAGCATCCGGAGTTCGTCCGTCAGTTTCCGCCGCAGGTCGCCGTCCGACGTGTTTTCCAGCAGGAACCGCACCAGTTCCTTCTGCGACCGGATGACTTTGTCCCGCGATTCGGCTTCACTGGCCGCGGTGCCGCGGACGTCACCTTGCAGGTAATACAAGTAGACCTTGGCATGCACCGACTGCGCGGCCTCATACTGCGAAATTAACGCCCGTTTTTTCACGGCATACACTTCCGGGGGCATCGGCGGAGCGGTGCGAACGACCGGCGCCGGCGGCACGGTCGCGGGAGCCTTGTCAAGTTCCGCCATCGCCCGCAAGGCCGCCAGTTCGGTTTCGGCCACTCGCAGTCTGGCCTTGAGAAGCTGGGCTTCCGGGAGCGGAGTTTTCTTGTGAACGTCCTCCAAACGCTCCAAATTGGCTTTGGCCAGTTCGATCAATCGCGGATAATAGTGATCCCGCAAATTCAGATGTGCCGCCGTGATTTCCTCCGGACTGCCGACCGATTCCCGAACGATGTGCGTCGCCAGATCGATTTTGCTTTGGATGACGATGCTCTCAAGATGGTCGATTTCCGCGTTTGTCACCGCGTCGGGCGTTTTTTCCCTGACCTGAACAACCCGGTCGTAGTTTTCCTGCGCAATGCGGATTCGTTCCCGATACAAATCCTTCATCCGATCCCGGTCTTTTTCCCCAAGAGGCGGATTTAACTGAAATACCGGTGTTTCCTGAACGTCCGAGGCTTGCGTTGCCGCGTTTTCATCAACGTTTTCCGTTGCGACAGCATTGCCGTCTTCGGTCGCGGCGTGTGTATCGGCGAAAAACTTCGGCGGTTCGAAGGGCGAAAGCATCGCCGTGACCGTCACGCCGAGCGCCGCGAGCGGGAACAGCAGCAGGGCCGTTTTGCGACCGAGCGGCATGTGGTTCCGCCCGGCCTGCAGGATGGCGCGAATCCGGCGTTCGACCCGGCTGCGACGCGCCATCGAGATGCCGAGTCCGACCGTCGAACGCGGCCGGCCTTTCAGCGAGGCGGCCACGTTCAAAAGCACCGCCGCGTATTGACTCGGGCGTTCGCCGTAACGCAACACGGCGTCGTCGCAGGCGATTTCCCGTTCCGTACGAATCCGCCACGCCGCCAGCCAGAGCAGCGGCTGGAACCAGTAAAACGCCGTCGCCACGCGCGTGAGCAGTTGCCAGCGCATGTCGCCGCGCAGGATGTGCGTCAATTCGTGCACGAGCACGGCCCGGCGCTGCGAAGCGTCCCAATCGTCGCAATGCGGCGGCAGGAACACCGCCTGTCGACCGAACCCGGCCACAAACGGCACGGCCGTCGTCGGGCAAATCAGCGCGAGCACGGTTCGGCGCAGCCCGATTTTCTCGGAAATTTCGTCGATTTCCCTTTGCCAGCCCGGATCGTCCGGCAGCGTCGCATGGCGGAACAGGTTGCGCGAGACGATCACCGACCGCACGAGTCCCGCCAGCGCGGCCAGCATCCCAAGGCACCAGACAATCCCCGCCGCAAGCCAGGGCGAAACGCCGGCGTTTCGCTTCAATGTTTCTTCCGCAAGTTCCGGCGTTCGCATTTCGGGAACGTTTGCCGCCGCCATGACCGGAACCATGTCCGTGCGTGATTCCCGTGAAACATCCGCGAGCGCGACCGGCTGCACAACCGGCGTTACATCGGGCACGACGTTTGGCATTGCGCCCGGCGATGTGTTCGGCAAATTGTCGAATTGAATTTCCGGCGTCGGAATTTCGGCCAACATCGCGGCGGGAGTTTCCGGGAGCGCCGGCGCTTGCGGTTCCGTTTGCGATTCGGTCGCAACGGTGCCACGTTCCGGCACAAACAGCGGCGAAAGTCGCGGTGCAAACAGCGAAATGAGCGGGAAGCAGAGCAGTCCGACCATCGAAAGCGACCAGACGCGGCAACGCAGCGCCGCGGTCGTTCGCGAAAGGGCAAGGCAAAGAATGCCCGCCGCGAGCAAAATCAGGGTCGAGGCGAACAACAATTCCGGCAACACGACCCGGAACAGGCCCGATGCTTCGGACCAGGGGAGTAAAATCGCGTTGGACATGTCAGCGGTTCTCCTTTCTTGCGTTTTCGATCATCTGCTGCATCCGGGCCAGATCGTCGTCGCTGAGCCGGTCGCCCGCGGCGTCGAGCAGGGCCGCCATGGCGTCTGGCGTGCGACCGCCGAACAGCCGGAAAAGCACCTCGCCGATCATCGACCGCTGCGCCGACTGCTTCGAATCGACCGCGCGGTAGAGGTATTTTTTGCCCTCGTGCCGCCAGGTCAGATAACCCTTCTGCGCGAGCAGCCCGAGCATGGTTCGCACCGCCGAATAGCTGGGCGGGTCTTCCAACCCGGCCAAAACGTCGGAAACCGAGGCCTCGCCAAGCCGGTAAATCGCTTCGATGATCTGCCGCTCGCGGTTGCCGAGTTCCATGAGACTCTTTTTGTTTGCCATGTTTGCTTCCCTTTGCGAATTTCTATGAATAAATGCCAATTAATTGACACATGCCATCATATTAGCAGGTTTCTTTTTGGATGACAAGCGAATTTTGCGAAAAATGGCTGGAATTCGCAAAAAAGTCGGGGCGTACAAAAACTCCCGCCAATCAATTCGACTGACGGGAGTTTTTGCAAGTTCAATCAAAATAAAGCGTTACAGCCTAATTTTCCTTTTTGCCGGCGGTTTCAGCAGGCACGGGGTTTTTGCCCAACAGGGCGAAAGCAAGGCAGAAAATACCGCTTAACAGGGCCGGCCAGAGCAAGATTTTATCCCATTGTTTGGTCTGAACCTGCAACCATTGGGCATGTGTCACTGCGATGTCGGCGGAGGGAACCTCTTTTTTGGCTTCAAAATCAGCCACTTTTTGGAAAATGCCCGTGATTTCGTCCTTCGTGAACCGGATCGCGTCATCGCCCACACCGTTCAAGGCACCGTCTTCCGGAATCGCCTGCAATTCCTGCCAAGTCAATGTTTTATCGCCATTTGTGTCAAATTGACCCAACTCGTGGACGACCGGCGAGGGCTTGCCCAACATGCCGTTGATCGTACCAGAAAGGTCAAGGAAACGCAAAGCGGATTTAGCCTTGTCCGGGTCGTCCCAACGGGGCAGATCGACATTGCCGGCGACGGCGGCATTTTCCATTTTGGGAATTGGGGCCGGATATTTCGCCGTTTCATAACCGTACATCAGCGAACCAAGTGTCTGGCCAACGCCGAGCATGAGGAACGCCATCAAACTCTGGGCACTGGTTTTAAGGGCGGCCGGAGCTTTCTTTTCAGCGTACATATAGGACGCGACGTACAAAAAACTGTAACTGAACCCGTGCAACAGCAGACCGAGCAACGCAAACGAAAAGGCCGACGGCATAAAGAAGATATAACGCAGGCACCAAGAGGCGAGGCCGAGCAGCAGGCATTTTTTCAAACCGAATTTTGCGGCGAAGATCGGCAGGGCCAACATGAAGATCAGCTCGGAGAACTGGTTCAAGGTCGTCAGTGCGACCGGGGCCGGGTAGTTGCGTTCGGTAAAGAGCGGCACGGCCATCGGGAAATAAAACCCGCACGCCGCGATACCGCCGACGACGACGCAAATGGTAAAAATCGAGAAGGATTTGTCTTTGAACAAAACGAGCACGTCGAAAACCGTCGCGGATTTTTCGCCGGGAGCGACCGGAATCGGCGGCGTATTGGGCAAGCTCATCGCATAAAAGGCCAGGAGAATCGAGACCGTTCCGCCGACCAGGAGGAAGTTGCTGTTGCCAGCTCCACCCAGGAAAATGGCGACGATCAGGTTGACGATGATCCAACCGAGCGTTCCGAACACGAAAACCCGCGGGGCGTTGTTCGCGTTGGGAAGATGCCGGAAAACGATTGAGTTGATCAGCGGGATGGTCGGCATGAAAAACAGGCCGTGCAGCAACATGCAGATGAAAAGCATACGGAAGTCGGTAACGAAACTCGCGACGAACAAACAAAGACCGCCGCAGATGTGTAAAAGGGCCAACATCTTCTGGGCGGCAAATTTACGGTCGACAAGCGGGCCGATAAACAGTGCCGAAGCCGCGGCAACCGGGATGGCGATATTGAGGAGCCCGGCGTTGAAGCCCAAGACCTTGTCGGCATAGCCGGAAAGGGTCGTGGCCCAACTGCCCCAAACCATAAACTGCATAAGATAGGCCAAACACAGCCGAGGGTAAATCATGGCGTTGGATTTCGTATCTGTCATAAAGCACTCCAGTTGAATCTTGTGTAAGAATATTGTAGTGGCGATAAAAAAATGCACAGCGATTCCCACGCTGCTTGCTTCGCCAATGTAGTGAAATTACGCAAAAAACGTTGTTTGCCGGCATTGACGAAGCAAGCGATCCATCGGGTACGCTTATTTTTATTGCCGGCACAATAAACAGGCGGACGACCCCGCCGCGGTGGTTGGTTGGTTGGTTGGTGATTTGGTTCCAAAACCGGACAAACTTGCCGCCATTATCGCAGTTACTTACACAATTTTCAAGAAGTGAGGCGGTTTTTCTTTTTTTATTTTTTTCGAGCGTCTGAAGATGCGTCATTTTTGGTCATTTCAACGCGACAAAAATCGAAACATCCGTTATAATCGAAAAAATTCCTGAAAGAGCTCCAAAAACCAAGAACCATTTGCGGTTGAGGTCGTCATAAATCGTGTTGATCCCGCCGTATCATTAGAAGATGAGACAATATTATATTAACAGCCAAAAATCAAATTTTTATGTGTCTTGATTTTTATTTCTCGCAGAGACGCGGAGGACGCAAAGTTGTTTTCTCAGCGAACTCTGCGCCTCTGCGAGAAACAGGTTTATTGTCAAAATATTCTCGACTGTTTTGAAAAAAGAAAAAACATATAGGAAATTAGGAGAATCCGCCGATGTCAGCCACCAACCCCAGCAGGATTGCCGCAATCATGGCCGTTGCGCTGTTCGCGTCGATTGTCGCCGGGACGACCGGCCATGTTTGGGCCCAGCGATTGCAGCCGGCCCGACCCGGTCGTGCTGTTGCGACACCAGACCCCAATCAGCAGCCGCAAATTCAAGTTCCCAAGGAAATCAACATGCAGAACCCGATCCCCGATTGCGAAAAATATATGCAGGCCGGTTTGTACAAGGAAGCGTTTGACGCATTGCAAAAATGGACGCTCGACCCCAAGGCCGACCCGATGACCGTCGGGAAGGGGTTGCAATTGGCGCTGGGGTGTTTGGATGATCTCAATCAAGTAGCTGAGTTTGATGAATATTACACCCAAGTGATTGAAACGCATCGAAGCAATTGGCGATTGCTGATGTCGGCGGCTGATAGTTACGGATATGGGTGGCCGCAAGGGAGCATCATCGACGGTCAATTTATTCGCGGAAATCATGAAGGCGAAAGAGTCGATGCAACCGATCGCGACCGTGTACAAGGCATGTTGTTGATGCAGGAAGCGATGCCGCTTGCCTTGCAGGACAGCAACAAGAACGACGTTGCCGATTTCTTCGCGTTATTCGCAAATATGTCCCGCAATCGCAATGAAGCGTGGAAAATGCAGACGCTCACCGATTTGTCGGGCACCTTGCCGGATTACGAAAAGCAGGAACGGTATTACGGTCGTTTTGGCGGCGACACAACGAAAGGTGCTCCGGTCGATGAGGCGGGGGATCCGGTGTTTTACAACGTGCCGGAATCGTTCGAGGCGGCGAAGAGTGACGGCGAACGGTGGCGGTGGTGTTTGGAAATGATGGTCGAAAATAATCCAAAACTCGCGGCTGCAGCGCTTTTCGAGCGGGCGGATTTCTGCAACTCGCAGTTCGGTGTCGGGCAACTGAGCGGCGAATCGCGTTACAACGCCCGGATCAATGAACGGGAAGCGTATTCGGTGAAAACGCTCGCCGACAACGAAACCGCGACCAAACTGGCGACCGGCATCAAGCGGTTTTCGCTGCCGGACGATCAAAACCCGATCGTGATGCTGAAACGGATCGTCGAAATCGGCGACCAGGCGGAAAAGAACCGCGCCGTCGAGGCGCTCGCCGTCATCGCCGAGGAACGGATGCAATATGTCAAGGCGGCGAATTATTACGAGCAGCTTTTGAAGGACCCGCTCAACCGGAACGAAAAAGACCGACTCAGGCAATGGACGCACCAGTTCAACCAGATCACCGGAGCGTGGGGCGCGTTCGATCCGGCGGACTCGAAAGTCGCGGGAATCGGGGCGAACCTGTCGTTCAATTTCCGCAATGCGAACAAGGTGCGTTTCAGCGCGACCGCGATCAAGGTGCCGCAACTGCTGGCCGATGTCAAAGCCCATTTGAAATCGAACCCGGCGAATCCGGACGCACGCGGCATGACGACGAACGTGCAGCAGATCGGTTGGCAACTGGTCAACGGCGAGATGCAAAAATATCTCGGGGCCAAGGTCGCCGATTGGGAAACGGAACTTTCGCCCGACCCGGAACACGCCGACAAGCGCATCACGATCACGACGCCGACGCTGAAACCGGGGGCCTATCTCCTCAAGGCCGAAACGCTTGACCCGGCGACGGGGCGCGTCAGTTCGACCGACAATATTATCGTGTGGCTCAACGACACGGCGATTGTCACGAAGAATCTTGAGAATCAAACCTGGGTCTACGTCGCGGACGCCGCGACCGGAACGCCGGTGCAAAACGTGACGGTCGATGTGTTCGGGTATCGCAGCGATTACCGGCAAAATCAACCGCGAAGGATTATCACCACCGAAAAATCGCTGACGACCGACGCTACGGGCCAGGCGAAGTACCCGGTGCCGAACGAATATTATCAATACATGCTCACCGCAACGACCAAAGACGGACGCTTTGCCCATTCCGGGTTCGGCGAAATCTGGTTCAATCGCAACAGACGTTATGATGAAATTTACAACGCCGAAAAAGCGTTTTTCATGTCGGACCGGCCCGTGTATCGGCCGGGTGACACGGCCCAATACAAATTCTGGGTCGGTACCGCGAAATACGATCAGCCGTTTACCTCGCCGTTTGCGAATCGCGAACTGATGATCGCCATCACTTCGCCGCGAGGTGATGAAGTCGTCCAAAAGATGGTAAAACTTGACGCTTATGGCGGTGTGGTGGAAAACATTGAGTTGCCGAAAGATGCCGTGCTTGGTGTTTGGAATGTTGCCATCGGAACAGGGCATGAACATGACGGCAAGCTGGAATTTACGAATTATTACGGCAGCGGCCATTTCCGCGTCGAGGAATACAAGAAGCCGGAATTCGAGGTGACGGTCGAGGCGCCGAAGGAGCCGGTTGCGCTTGGCGAAACGATCAGCGCGAAGATCACGGCGAAGTATTATTTCGGGGCGCCGGTGACCAACGCGACGGTCAAATACAAGGTGCTGCGTGAGAAGAACAATGCGCGGTGGTATCCCGTGTTGCCGTGGGATTGGTTTTACGGGAACGGTTACGGGTGGCTCGGCGTCGATTACACGTGGTATCCCGGCTGGAATCGTTGGGGTTGCGTTGCGCCGGGTCGCATCTGGATTCCCGGCTGGGGATACGGTCACGAACAGCCGGAAGTCGTCGCGGAACGGGAAGTGCAAATCGGCGAGGACGGCACGGTCGACGTCGTGATTGACACGGAATCGGCGAAACTGCTGTTCCCGGACGACGACCAGAAATACACGATCACCGCCGAGGTGGTCGACCAGTCGCGCCGCACGATTGACGGCAAAGGAACCGTGCTCGTCGCGAAGAAGCCGTTCGAGGTTTACACCTGGGTCGACCGCGGTTATTACAACCAGGGCCAACAAATCAAGGCGACGTTCCAGGCCCGTCGCATCGACGGCAAACCGGTCACCGGCACCGCGACCGTCAAATTGTTGAAAATAGAATATAACCAGAGCCCGCAGCGTAAGCAAGGGACCGAAACGCCAACCGATTCCAATATCGCGGAAACCGTCATCCACGAAGAAACCGTCGCGCTCAACGAACTCGGTCAAGGCCATTTGATGCTTTCCGCCGCGCAACCGGGGCAATATCGTGTTTCGTGTACCGTCAACGACGGCGCGAATCACGAAATCGAAGGGGCCACCGTGCTCGGCATCTTCGGTCGTGAAACGGCGGGCAGCACGTTCCGGTTCAACGAATTGGAACTCGTCCCCTCAAAGGCGGAATTTCAGCCGGGGGAAGAGGTCGAATTACGACTCAGCACGAACCGCCCGAACTCGACGGTGATGCTGTTTTTGCGGCCCGTCAACGGCGTGTATCTCCCGCCGCAAGTGATCACGCTTAACGGCAAAAGCGAAATCGTAAAATTCCCTGTCGAGGTGCGGGACATGCCGAATTTCTTCGTCGAGGCGATCACCGTTTCGGACGGCAAGGTGTTTGAGGACGTGCGCGAAATCGTGGTCCCGCCGGTCAAGCGGATCATGAACGTCGAGGTCGTTCCGAACAGTGAAACGTACAAACCCGGCCAAAAAGCGAGCGTCGAACTGCGGGTCACCGATCTCGACGGCAAGCCGGTGATCGGGCAGAACGTCGTCGCGATTTACGACAAATCGGTCGAGTACATTTCCGGCGGCTCGAACGTCGCGGACATCAAGGAATTTTTCTGGAAATGGCGACGCCAGCATTACACGGCCCATCAGACCAATCTTTCGCGAACCTCGCACCCGATGACCAAAAACGGCGAACAACGAATGCAACCGCTCGGCGTGAACGGATATATGCTTTCGGGATTGTTGGGGCAATATGGTTTATCAATAGTTAATAACGGTGTCCAACAAGTCGGTGGATTGGCCAGTGGTGCAGGAGGAACTCGGAGGCCGCTCATGTCGAGGGCGGCACCGATGGCACTTGGCGTCACTGGAGCAATGGCGAAAAATGAAGTTGCTTTTGAAGCGGCGTCAGTGGCAATGGATGCGGCCGCACCGGAAGAAATGTCATTGATGCAGGAACTTGAAACCGGCGGCGGTGAGCTTGTCGAGGCGACGCTGCGTAAAGATTTCGCCGATACCGCGCTTTGGGTCGGGGCGATTGAAACGAACAAGGACGGGATCGCGACGGTC
>JAVBQX010000246.1:0-11038 GCA_031548645.1 Thermoguttaceae bacterium | reverse complement strand
GACCGTCGTCGGTCGATTCGGCGACGCCGCAGATTTCGGGCTTCGACCAGAGTTTTTTGCCGACGTAAAGCAGCCGTCCGTCGGCGAGGACGATCGGCCCGTGCGGGGCGTTGACGATCGTGTCGATGCGTTGCGACCAGTTGACGCCGTTGTCGGTCGAACGCACGGCCCAGTTGCCGAGGGCGTTGCGGCGTTCCTCGGCGGAAATGCGATTGTGAACGGCGAGCCAGTTGTGCAATTTCGTTTCGCTGAAATTCGGTTTGCCCGCGTTTTTGTTCGCGATGGCGGCGTTGAGCGACCCTTCGTAGGCGAGCGACGTGAAGGTCGTGAGAATGATCGTTCCCTTCGGCGTGATGACGATCCCGGCGTCGCGGTCATCAATGGGGCCGTCGAGCGCCGTTTGCGGCCAGGTCCAGGTTTCGCCGCCGTCGTGCGAACGCACGAAATCGACGCGACCGAAAGGACAGACGTGGTCGTCGCGCCCGCCGGACGCGACGGCGAACAACTGGTCGTTCGCGTCAACGCCCACGGTCGGCCAGCCATAATAGAGATGCTGGTTGTACTGGTCGACCGGCGTGATCGGTTTCGTTTCCAGAATGACAAAGGCCGGTGCCTCCTGCCCCTGCGCCGCCGAAGTCACGGCCAGAACGAGAATCATGCAAGACAAAAATCGTTTCATCGTTATTCCTCCTTTTTCAGGTTATTGGTGTCACAATACTTAGCGCTATGTTCCTTTGAAAGCATGTCAACGGACCCGCAAAATTTCCGCCGCGAGCAGGTCGTCGACCTTTTGGTCTTCGAGGAAGGTTTCGTCGACGAGCGTCGTCATGACGGCACCGTGCCGTCGGCAGGCGGCGTTGTAATTTTCCTGGTGCCGCCCGAGGTTGGCCAAATACCGTTTTCGCGCGAGCGTGTCGAGGTACAGTTCGAAACGCCGGTTCGATTCCGAATCGACCAGCCGCAGGTTGCCTTCTCCCGGCGGGTCGGCGTCGCTTTTGGCCAGCAATTGCACGACGACGGCCACCGCCGCATTGGTCGCCAGGGCCGCGACGACCGGTTCCGGGTCGGCCAAAAACAGCAGGTCGCTGAGGAAGACCCGGATTCCGCGCGGGCGCCAGTTCGGCGGCTGCTGTTGCAGGGCGTCGGCCGGGGTTTGCAGGCTCGAAAATTCGAAGGGGTCCCATTCCGTCGGCATGCCGGTCGAGCGTCCCAGCTTCCGGCAGCCGTTGTCCGTGACCCACAGGTTGAAGGTGAAATGCGCCTCCGCCGCGGCCGAGGCGAAAAATCCGGCCAGGGCCAGGGCCGCTTCCGCCTTGTGCGAACCGGGCAGGTCCATCGACCGGGAGACGTCGAGCAGCAGGTCGACGTGCGGGTTGACCTCGTCGCGGAACAGTTTGAGCGAAAGCCGGTCGTTCCGCGCGTAGGCGTTCCAATCGATCCGCCGCAGGTCGTCGCCGGCTTTGTATTCGCGGTGTTCCATGAATTCGAGGCTGCTCCCCGTCGCCCGCGCCAGCGTGTTGCCGACCGTCCCCGTCGGCGAAACCGGCGGATCGACGAAAAGGTAGTTGCTCCCCCAGTGATAACCCTGCATGAGCGATTCGATTCGTGTGTCCGTTGACATGGGCGGTTCCTGATGAAGATTCAATGGGATTCTTTTGCTTGACGTCTTTCCCTGAATGCGCGACGTATAATGTAAATGATTGCGACCAGTAAAATCAGAAACGGCAAAACATAAATGCAAAAGGACATGAAAAGAATGGCGATGACCATGTTCCTCATACCGTCGCTGTATTCCTTGCCGCTTGTTTCCACGAATCTCCATTTGATTTTTCCGCCGGAAACGAGATCATGCGACGCGAATTCCTTTTCCGTCAGCGGACCGATCATGTGCGCCGTATCTTTTTCAAAAATGTAATATTCGTAAGGCTGACCGGGCAGGCTGATTCTTTCCGGCGGGCCAAGTTCCCTGCGTTGGGGTTTTTGGCCGTTTTCCTCTTCGTTTTCATTTTCACTTTCCGCAAAAGGAACGATGCGCAGGAAAACATGATTTCTCTTCGCGCAGTATTCGGAATTGCCCGAGCCTTGCACTTTGAAAATCACGTCGTCAGCCGGTCTTTGGCACAAGGAAATCCCTCCGCCGCCATCCGCCTTCAAACAATAATCGGCATCGATATCCCGCGAGCCTCCGGGACGATAGGGCGGAGTCGCATAACACCGGGGCAAGTTCCCGGCAATCAGGAGCAGCGACAAAAAGAGCAAAATCGTTGATTTTTTCATGAAAATCACCTCTTGGGGCTCGCAAATGCGACAGCACAATATGTCGTATGAAGACGCTGTTTCATTGTCTTGGCAAACGCACAAGCGACTTGAATTTGCGGCGATAATCGCCCATGCATTACCGGTCGTCAAGCCCGTAATAACTTTGCTTTTTGAGGGAAGAGTCGCGCCACGATTGATCGGGTCGTGACTTCACTTTTCGGGCCGACCTTGCTTCCGGAGAATCAAGCGTTTTGCGCAATTTTTCCATGAAAAACTTCATCTCTCGCTTTTGTACCGAAGTCACGAAACCGGCACATTGATAATCCTCCCACAGGACGCCGGGAATTCCCCCTTCCTCGTACATCACCCGGAACCACGGATACAACGGGCTGACCACGTGAATCATGTAGCCCTTGCTTGGCTTGTCGATGTTGTAATGGCGCGTATAGTCGATGCCGTATTTTTCGTTGATGACGACGTCGCGCATGTCGTTCAGGTAAGGCAAATACGCCGGAATCAATCCCTGTGCGACGGCGTTTCGAACCAAAACGCGCAATTCCGACGGCGTGTAGGGAATCGTGACATAATCCGAGTGATAGGCAAGCACTTTGGCATCGGCCAAGGTTTCCGCAATGGCGCCAAGCCGTCGCTGACTGTAAAACGCGTGCCTGAAATGCGCGTTGCGACTTGCGGGGTCGATTCCGCCCGCGAGGACGTTTCCGCCTTCGGTACGCAAGACGACTTTCGGATTGGGAATGATGTCCTCGAAAAACGCCAGCGTATCACGATAGTTTTTGGCACGCACTTCGCTGCGGAAAAGGTCCAGGTCGGCGCAGGCGGCGTTCCATTCATAAAACGGATGTTCCGGATTGCCAAAGGCCCATCGGCCACCGTAAACGTCGACCTCGCCGGTTTCCGGCTGGACATCGTCAAACGAGGAAAACGTTTGATTCCAGGCCCGGTTCAGGGAATCTATCGTGCCGTATTTTTTTTGAAGCCATTCCCGAAAACGGAGAACCCCCAACTCCCCGAGCGGATAACGCACGTTGAAGTCGTCGCGCATCCAGCCGCGCGTATCTTCGCCGACGCTGAGCGGCGTGACGAACGGTTGCGTTGACGATTGATAAAACAGGTCTCCCCACCGTTTGAAATTGTAATTGAGAACGATCGCGTTGGCCTCCGGCAGCCGCGGGGCAAGGTGGCTGATATATTGCGTGCCGTCGTGCGGATAACCGCTGGGATAGGTGGCCATGTCGGAAAAATCCCTGCCGCTGATCCATGAGGCGATCGGTCCGATCGTGGGGCGGTCGAAGGGGTATTGGCCCCAACCCTCGACACGGATGCCTTCCTTTCGGGCAAGTTCCAGCACGTATTTGAACGCATCGCCCTGGTAATTCGTCGTCGGATTGTGCATGTCGGTAAACAGCCACGGCATGCTTGTCGTCGCGATCACGTTGATTCCATGATCCTTCATATCGCGAAGCCGGGCGCGAATGTGCTGCTCCGGAAACGGGCTGTGCTGCACATTGGTTCGCATGTCGGCCATGGACTGGCTCATGATGACCGGCTCCAGCAAGCCGTCCCGTTCAATCGTGAACGGCGTGTCGGGGTTGAACGCAATCGAAAGGGATTCGGTGTCCAGGTCCAGCGGAGCGGCGACGGTTTTGGCGGCTACTTCCGGGGCGGTTGTGATGAGCTTCAAGACGACCTGGTGCGACCAGGGGGCCAATTGCAGCCAAAGCGTCCCGTCGATGTGGTCGGAGCCGTCCGTGGGCGGGGCGAGATGGTTGTCGAACGACGTCATGAATTCTTCCATCGTATGAATCCAATGGGTCATCTTGTTCGGGGTGTTGGCCGCCTCGGAATGTTTGACGCCGGGTTCGACGGGGAAGTCACGAGCCTCGTTTTCCACGAGGAACGGCATTTCCCAATGAAACACGACGGGGCCGTCCCAGTAGTTGACCGCCGCCGATTCGTGTCGATAGTCGCGAAAAGCCAATCGTAACTGAAAGCGGTATTCGCCCGGTGCCATGCCGAAGCCCTGCGGCGTTTTGCTCGGTTCAAAGTTTTCCGCGTATCCCGGATTGTTCGACGGCATGTGCACCCAAATTTCGTGGGATTCGCCCGGATACAACTCGTCAAGGTCGCGCACATAGAGATTGTAGGGCGTGCCCGCCCGGACATATTCCCCCTGTTCGTTTTTACGAGTCAGGACGGGACAAAACATGCAGGCGCCGAAGCCGTTGGCGTCAAGAATGGTATTGCCCGTATTGGTGATGCGAAACCGGAACCAGACCAGGTCGCCCGCCTCGACGACGCCGGAACATGCCATCGGCTTGCGGTAGAAGCCGGGGTATTCCTTCGGCGTGTCGCTGAAATCGGGCTTTAGCTGATGCTTGGAACCGGGAATGGCGTGTGCCGTGACGGATCCGAGGAATTCGACGTCAAGGTCGATGTCTCCGGGCAGCGCGAGATCGAAGAGGTCGCGTCCCAAACGGCGATACTCTTCCTCCGAAGCCGCCGCTTCAACGGCAACCGGGAAAACCGGGGGGCGTTGCCCGTCTTTCCAGGAAAGCTTGTAGCGGATCGGGATGATGTCATACGCCTTCGCCGCTCGGGGGACTTTGGCCTCCAGCGTGAAAGGCCCGTTTTGAATCGTAACGGTTTCCGTCGGCTTGCCGTCATAGGCGTTCTGTTGTCCGGTGTTCACCGCCTCGCGGTAAAGCGGGTTGAAAACCAGACCGCCGTCCGCGTGGATCGGGTATTCGTCAACGGGGGCCGAAGGAATCGCCTGCGCAAATCCTGGGATCGCGATGACAAAGGGTGAAAGAAAGGCCATGAACCGCAGAAATATGAAAAAGCGGATAGGCCCGGTTTTGTCGATGCGAACTTTTTTTGTTATCGGCATGGCGCGTATCAATGAGTCAATGGTAAGGAATCGTCTCGTTCAGGGCTAAGTGGTCATAATTGGCGACTTGCAATCCTATCTCGGGCGGCATTTCGTGGTGGCGATAAAAATGAACCGCACTTCCGATATCGCTTGCGACATCAATGTCGGGAGGTTGTGTAACAAGCGTTGTTTTCCGCCATTGGCGAAGCAAGCGATCAATCGGATGTGTTCAAATTTTGTTGCCTGCACAATACGGCCTTGACGAAACCGCCATGAAAACCGTGAAACCAAATTACTTCTGGCGATTATTGCCGCCAAGCGGTATCTTCACCAAATCCTCGATTTCTTTTCCGTCGTGCATGAATCGGGCAAGCGTATAGATGTTGCCGGCCTTGTCCTGCGCGATGGAATTGACGTAGGTCGGCAATTCGCCGTCCGCGTAGAAGATCGGGCCATGATCCTTGTATTCCCGTTTGGGGATGTTGAAGGTCACCAAATGCAGGTTTTCCAGGCCGCGGGCCGCGCCCATCGCGATTTTATCTTTCCCTTTCACGCGTTTTCCGTCGATGTAAATCGGGCCGCCGGTGAGATAGTAAATCGTATGGTCTTTGCCCAGCATGTAGCCGAGATAACCGTAGCTGAACTGGTCGTTCATGCCGCTCTTCTTCGACGGTTCGGAGGTGATCCGGTCCACGAGTTCGATTTTTTTGGCCCGCGGGTCGAAGCGGAACAAATATCCCGAATTGCCGTGCACGCCATAGGCGACGTTTTCAGGTTCATACCAGAATATTTTCCGCCAGTTGTAGGACATGCTGCCTGCCCCGGTGTAATCGTGAGTTCCGAAATAATCGAGTCGCAAATCGACGTCGTTCAATTTCTGGGGGGCGTCAAGACCGGGACGATAAAAGAAGATGTCACCCTCGGCGGTGGAATAATAAACGTTTCCGTCACGCGGGTCGACAAACATCGAGCGGCAAATGACGCGATAATCCTTGCCGATTTCGCCCCCTTCGCCCTGTTCGTTGACCAGTCCGAGGTCTTTCAATTGTTTCGTTTTGATGTCGTAATCCAACAGATAACCCTTGGGCCACGTGATCCCGTACAGGTGACCGCGTTGCTTGTCCACGGCCATGGTGAGAATTCCTTCGCCGTGCGGGGCCAGGGCCAGGCTTTCGATTTTTCCGCTCTTCATGTCGTAGGAAACGAAATGTCCGCCCTGATAAAGTTTGAAACCTTCGGGCGCGTTGACGGGCAACTGCTCCGAACCGTCAATCATTTCGTAATAACCGACATGGGTCGCGAAATACAGTTTGCCGTCCAGTTCGTAAAATTCGACGTGACTTTTGCCCTGGGCGATGCATTTCTTTTCGCCCACGGCTTCCGACAAATCGGCGATGAATTTCGTCTGATCGGTCGCCGGATCATAGACGTAAAACTTCCCGCCGACATCGTGTTTGTCGGACGAAAGCACGTAATAGATTTTCCCGTCGCTTGCGGCGGAAATCGCATTGTAGGTATCGTGCGCATCCGGAAACCCGGAATAATAATGTTTGGCTGTCAGCGATTTTTGCGACTTGTCCGGCGTCGTCGATTGACCTTGAGCCGACGGCACAAACACGACGGACACCACGATAAAAGACAGGACCGTTAAAATGACAAATGACTTCATGTTGTTTCTCTTTCGTTAGGGTTGATCTGAAAAAAGCCTCAGCAATTGCCCGTTGCATAAAAGTTTAGACCGCCCTACCTTGGTTGTTGTAAAGGTTATTTTTGATATGGCGTTCTCACACGTTTTCCGGTGCCGGAACGGTGTAAGGAGCGCGGTAGTCCCGGGTCAACATGGCGTTGGCGTCGGCGTTGTCCGCGAAAATTTCCTTTTCGACATCAATTTTAAGCATGGGACCGAGTGCGAGCGGCGTTCGCTTCAGGTCGACGCCGTTCGATTCGAGATGTACCGCCGTTCGTGCGAGCGTCGCGTCGTTGTCGTCCAGCGATTTGACCGATTCAAGCGTTTTCTTCAGTTCGGCGACGGAAACCTTGTTCTTTTCACCGAGGTAATACGAAATATTGCCGAGATGACTGACCGCCGCGGATAAGGCACCGCAACGGGCGTCGGCGGCGAGCAATTTCGGATCGTCCGCAAGCACTGCCTTGACGAAATTCGCATAATGCAAACTGTCACCTTCGTAAGCGAGCCTGACGGAACCGACCATTTCCGGTTCGACGGGTTGGCTGCCGGCCCCCTTGAATTCCTTGATCAACTTGCCTTGGAGATCATATACCGCCGAGTAGTTGTAAGACTGTCCGCCTGCGGCGCCTTGGATGGCGTAACCGTTTTTTCCGTAAGCAATGACGCCGACCTGCGTGCCGAGCCCTTCGCCGACCGGGATGTCGTAATTCGGCGTCTTCAACCCGCGCGTTTCGAAAACGATGCACTTGTCGCCGTAGTCATAAATCGAAACCGCCGTGTTCGCCGTATCGCCGGCATCCGCGTAGTTCGGATCGTTTTTCTCAATGTCATAACCGAGCCGTCCGCCGTAGGAGATCACCGACTGCGGAAAACGTTCCACGCCGAGGAACCAACGGGCGATATCCGTTTGGTGCGGCCCCTGATTGCCAAGATCGCCGCTGCCGTAATAACGCTGCCAGTGCCAATCGTAGTGAAAACGCGGACGGGTGACGGGCCGAATCCGGGCCGGTCCGCTCCACAGTTCGTAATCGACGTTTTTCGGGACGGGATAATCGCCCAGCGGTCCGATGGCGGGGCGACGTTTGTAACAGAGTCCCCGTGCAAAGTTCACTTCGCCGATCCCACCCTCATGGACGAACTTGACGGCATCGATAATCGGCGGTTGCGAACGGCACTGGGACCCCGTCTGGACGATTCGTTTATATTTTTTCGCGGCGGTGACCAGGGCTTTGCCTTCATGGATATTGTGTGAGATCGGTTTTTCGATGTAGCAATGCTTTCCGGCCTGCATGGCCCAGATTCCGGTCAGGGCGTGCCAATGATTCGTCGCGGCGCAGGTCACAACGTCGATCGCCGGGTTTTCGAGCACTTTCCGCATGTCGGCAACCGCCAGGGGACGCGTTCCCTGAATTGTTTCGATGTCCGTACAGCGTTGTTCCGCGGCGGCGCGATCCGGGTCGCACACGAAACGTATTTCCGTTCGCGGATCATTGGCGAAAAATTTAATATGATCGGCACCGCGTCCTCCGGCTCCGACGAGCAGCACGCCGAGGCGGTCGTTCGCGCCGACCTTCTCCGCGGCGGCGGCCAAAAGCGGCTGCGGTACGCCGGAAAACGCGGCCGCGGCACCGGCGGCGAAGGTTGCCAACAACGAATCTTCTAAAAAACGACGGCGGGATATATTGGTCATGAGTAAGGTTTTGCCTTTCGTTAAAATGCGGAATTCTGCAAACGTTCATGCACGTTTCATTGAGAATTCACGCGTTAATGATGTCAAAAACCGGGATTATTTTGCATACCCATCAAGAAATTGTAACGGGATATGTAAACGGGGTAAAGTATGTTTTTGCGTCATTGGAGTATGTTTTTGCGACAATGTCAGGAACAAAAACACATAAATGTGCTGGAAATAATTCTCACCAAAGCCGATTTGTTCCGCGCAAGCGAAAAAGATGACCAGATATCCTGAAATTCTTGCCGTCCGTTTGTAACACGTGTATGATGCGTGTACAAAAATATAGTTTTTTTCCTGCTGATGGGCGATATTACCGCAAGCGGTTTCAATGACCGTAAAAGCAAGCAGAAATTAAACGAAGAATGCGGAGCGTTCCGGTTGCACAGAATGTGCGGTTATTTCCAGGGCCACTGCCATGTTCACATTGTCACGTCCATACCGTCAAATGCGATTGCCGCTTCTTATCATCGGAGCGTTGGTCGCTTTTTCGTCGTTTGCCTCACCCGTTCAGGCCGGAAATTATAATGCGGCGGATGCCACGCAATTGATCGCCATTCTTCAGGGAAGCGTCCTTGCCGACGGCGATACGATCATCTTAACCGGTACGGATTACGATATTTCCTCAATCGCAAGCACGTTGAATATCAATAAGCAAATCACCATCAAGTCCAACGGCAATGCCCTTCTCCGGACTTCGACGTCGCAAGATTTTCCGTGGCTCGGAACGAACAGCCCGGTCCGGTTTGAAAATGTCACCTTTCAATTTTTGCGGGATAATTCGCAAACCTATACGTCCGGTTCGCCTTTTCAGGATGTCACCGGGGCGGGAATCGTCAACAACGGGCAAAATTTGACGTTTACCAAGGCGACCTTTGACGGTAACGTGTTTCAGGAAACGGCCGACGCGGTCGGCGATACGACAGGCGGAACGATTCGTGGCGGGGCCATGTCCCAACTGGGCGGCACGGTCGTTTTCGATGGCGAGACTCGGTTTGTGAACAACAAAATGATATTTCTGGAAAGTTCATTGCCGGTTTCTGGTCTCCCCTACTTTCAACCGTTCCTTTCCATCGGGGGTGGCGGTCTTTATGTGGAAAGCGGATACACCCAATTCAACGGGGAAACGACTTTTGAAAACAACTTTTTTGAATTGAATTATCGCCAGGGAACTGTTCCTTTGGTGCCACATTATTTTACTATCAGTTTGGCGTCCGGCGTCGCGTTGTTCAACGATCACGGAACGATTGATTTCAACAACAACGTCACATTTCGCAACAATCAGACGCTTGTGAATTGCAATGCGTTTGGAGTTTCCGGGAATGCCGGAACTGAAAGAGGGTACAATACCGCCGGGGCACTTTACAATGGCACGGGAACGATCAATTTTTACAAAAACGCTCTTTTTGAAGGAAACGTGACCCGATGGGAACCGCCATTACAGGGGCCAAACCTGATTCAATTTGGCGGACCGGCTGCTCTTCACATGGATGGCGGTGAGATCAATTTCTTCGGTGAAACGCGGTTCCAGGATAACCTCGTCAAAGACGTGTTGGTCCGAAGCGTGACGGCGGACGTCACCGGCGGAAATCTCAATTTTTACGGCAAGACATACTTTGAAAACAACACGCTCCTGACGCCGGAATCGTTTGCGGCTTCCAGTTCCAACGGTGCGGCGCTCAATATCAGCGGAACGGGGCAGGTCAATCTTTATTCGTCCGCTTATTTTCGGAACAACGTCGCCGGACATGATTCGAACGTGAGCCCGTTTGATCGCGATCTCGGCGGGGCCATCGCCGTTCAGGGAACAACCGCCGCGCTCAATATCCGCCTCAACAAAATCGGCGATGAAGTGGTGTTCCAGGGCAACGAGGATTACACGGGAAACAATGCCATTTATTTGGGGCACTTTCGTTGGTTGACCCCCGGGACACTCAACCTGGAGCATGTCATGGGCACGGACGTCTATTTTTACGATACCGTGGCAAGCAGCGACAATGATATCGAGAATACGATCAACCAGACGAAATGCGGGACGACGCACCTCATCAACAACACGTCGAATTATTACGGCAACACGAACATCATGAAAGGTTACTTTCAGCTCGAAAATTCGACGTTCGGCGGATACAATATGTGGGCCCCCAACCCGACGAACAACAATTTCACGGTCGGGCAACAAGGGGCGATCAACGGCGATGGAACCATTTGGGCCCGCAACATCGACGTCAACGGTTTGATGCTTCCCGGTTTTTACATGGACAAAGGGTATCACTCCTACGTCAAAGGGCAAACGTTGACGTTGGAATCGAATAATGTGATAACGATCGGAAGCAGTGTTCGCTATAACCCGCTGCTATGGGCCGACGGCACCGCGAATCTCGTGCAAACCGCGGGTACCGCACCCGTCACCGTCGATCCGGGCGCGTCGATGTTCCTCAATTTTCGCCCCAGTGTTTACCAAGGG
>JAVBQX010000014.1:0-106294 GCA_031548645.1 Thermoguttaceae bacterium | reverse complement strand
TTTTTGCTGAATTTCCAGCAGCAGTTTCAGTTTTTCCTCTTCCGAAAGGCTTTCCGTTTTCAGGCGGCCGATTTCCCTCGGTCGCGTCCGGCGTTCGTTTCGCCTTTCGAAGCCGCCGACGATTTCCAGGATGAGCTGGTCGTTGACGGTCAGTTGTTTTTCGTTGGCCGATTCGTCCCAAGTGACGAGCAGGGTTTTCATTTTCGCGTCGTCGAAGCGCGTCATCAGCCGGTCGAAGGTCGGCGTCCGCCCGCGGTCGGAAAATTCGCAGCACACGCGGTGCACGAGTCGCGTCACCGGCGAAAGCAGCCATTCGGCGGGCACCTTTTCGCGGAACACGCCGAATGCGTCCGGGTCGGCCAGCCAGGCTTCGACCAGTTCGACTTCCAGCGAGTCGGGCAAAACGCCTGTCACGTCCCACGGAATTTCCGGCAGCGGCTCGAAGGTCGCGTCGCCGTCGTCCGATTGCGTCGGATCGCCGGATTCCGGTTCCGCCGACAGGTCGCTGACGCTTTCGGCTCCGTGCCCTGCGTCTTCCGATGCGTCGTCGAATCGCACATCGCCGATTTCCGCATCGTATCCGCTTTCGTCCGTTTCGGCGAAGGCTTCGAGCAAAGCGTTGTTTGCGTCAAGGTTTTCTGTTGCGGTTTGTTCCTGTTTTTGCGACCGGGCGCTGACGCTTCCGGCTCTGTGTTGTGCGTGTTCGGGGTTGCTTAACCCGTCGCTTACGCTCCGGGCTGTTATT
The DNA here is from genome assembly GCA_031548645.1 of Thermoguttaceae bacterium. Lineage (GTDB taxonomy): Bacteria > Planctomycetota > Planctomycetia > Pirellulales > Thermoguttaceae > WRMR01. The sequence continues at coordinate 105,549 of JAVBQX010000014.1, read as the reverse complement.
GTCGTCCTGTGTTCTTCATTCTGCATTCTGCGTTCTGCATTCTGCATTTCCCCCTGCGTTTTGCGTTTGTTGCCATCCCAAAGCTGTCGCAGGCGTCCGCGAATTTCCTGTTCGGTCAGGCCGAAACGCTGGGCGAGGCGTTGGATCGTTTTTTCGAGCCGGATGCGTCGCGGGTCGGTCGGGTTGGCAACCGCCGGGGCCAGGGCGATGATGCCCAGCACCTTGTCGAGAGCCCGGCTCGTCGCGATGATGTCGTTGTCGAGATCGACGCCGTCCGTCGCGCTCAAAAAGGCGTGTTCGAGCGCGTCGGTCGTGTGATGTTGCAATTCGTATTCGAAGGCTTCGCTGCCGGCGGTGAGCAGGAAGTCGCAGGGATCGGCCCCGCCGGGCAGGGTCAGCGTTTCAATGTCGGCCCCTTGCGCGACGAACAGTTCGAGCACCTCGTTGGCCCGCTTCCGCCCCGCTTCATCGCCGTCGAGCACGAGCACCATCTTTTCGACGAAACGTTTGAGGATGCGGATGTGTTCCGAACCGAGCGCCGTCCCGAGCACGGCCACCGCGTCGCCGAAACCGAACTGCTGCGCCATGATCACGTCGGTGTAACCTTCCATGATGAGCGCCCGGTGCGTGTTCCGCATCGCCAGCCGGGCGAGGTCGAGCCCGTACAACTGCTTGTGTTTTGAAAACAGGTAGGTTTCCGGCGAATTGACGTATTTTGCGCGGCTTTGCAGCGTCGAACCCGGCAACAGCCGCCCGCCGAACGCGATCGTGCGGTCCTGCGTGTCGCGAATCGGGAACATGAGCCGCCCGCGAAACCGGTCGTAAGGCTGCGACGAACGCGACTGTTGCGGGTCGTCCCCTTCTTCTCGCCGGGCCAGCACGCCGACCATTTCGAGAATTTTGATCCGCTGCGGGTCGCGTTTGACCTGTTCGAGCAGCCAATCGCGTTGCAGGGGCGCGTAACCGATGCGGAATTTGCGGACGCTTTCGTCGCTGATGCCGCGGTCCCGCAAATAGGTCCGCGCGAGTTCCGCTTCGTTGCCGGCGAGCAAATAATCGTGATATTTTTGCGCGACCCAGTCGAGAGCCCGGTACAAAGTCTTTTTCGTCAGCGGTTCCTGTTGTCGCGACGATGCGTCGCCCTTGCCCTGCGAATGCGAAGCGCAATCATGCCCCGCGTGACCGCCGGCCTTTTGAAACTGCCGCCGGATCGCGGAATCGACGTTTTGCTGTTTCGGCAGTTGGATGCCCGCCTGGTCGGCGAGGATTTCAAGGGCTTCGCGGAAATCGACATTTTCGATCTGCATGACGAAAGAAAAGACATCGCCGCCGATGTTGCAGACCCAGCATTTGAACGACTGTCGGTTGGCGTTGACTTGCAGGCTCGGCCGCGAATCGTCATGCCAGGGGCAGCGTCCGACGTAATTCTGCCCCGACCGTCGCAAGGGAATGTAGCGCGAAACCAGCTCGACGATGTCGATGGCGTCGCGTACGCGTTCCTTGATGTCAAAGGCATAATCCGTCACGTTGCCTGCCTGAGTTAAAAATTGAAACCGGCATTGACGCCGCTTTCCCAAGTTCGTATGATCCCGCCCATCAGTGAGGAAATGATCTTTTGACGGACAAAAATGATTGGAAAAACAAACGCGACCGGTTGCCTCCCGAAAAACACGGCCCAAAAATTGCGACCGTTCGGGAGAATGTTCGATTAATAAGATCGAAAGTCCGTTTTCATCAAAGGGCGTCCTGAGAAACCGATGTAAACCGTTCGCAATTCGTATTTGAACGGTCCTCTTTGCGGTCGATTCTTTCGACCGACGGTTCCCTTTGCAGGATAATTCCGTTTACCCTTGATTTCAGCGGCAAATTTGGTTTCCGGCCTGACGCCAACGAAACGTATTGCCAGCTGATAAAGCCGATTCTAACAATTTTACAAAAACAGGTCAAGACGAGTTTTTTAGCTCAATTTTCGCCTTCGTTTTGTCGATAATAAGCCTTTTTAAAACCGGGGTTGTCGTTCTTGCCCAATTTTTTCCGAAAAAAACCCTAATACCTTGGCGTGGGCGGGGTGTATTCGGAAATGTCGATGGCCCGAAACCAGTCGACGGTTTTTCGCAGGCCGTCGCGGAGCGGCGTGACCGGTTCCCAACCGAGTTTTTCCTTCGCCAGCGAGATGTCGGGCCGCCGCCGGGTCGGGTCGTCTTTCGGGAGCGGCATTTTGACGATTTTCGAGCCGCTGCCGGTCAGTTCGATGACCAGTTCGGCCAGTTCGAGCATGGAAATCTCGTTGGGATTGCCCATGTTGACCGGGCCGATGAAATCCGATTCGTTCTGCATCATCTGGATCAGTCCCTCGACCAAATCGTCGCGGTAGCAGAACGAGCGGGTTTGCGTTCCGTCGCCGAAAATCGTGATCGGCTCGCCGGCAAGGGCCTGCCGGATGAAATTGGACACGACCCGCCCGTCGAAGGGGTGCATTCGCGGTCCGTAGGTATTGAAAATCCGCACGATACGGATCGGCATGGCGTGCATCCGGCGGTAATCCATGAAGAGGGCTTCGGCGGCGCGTTTGCCTTCGTCGTAACAGGCCCGCGGGCCGATCGGATTGACCGAACCGCGGTAGCTTTCCGTCTGCGGATGCACTTCCGGATCGCCGTACACTTCGCTGGTCGAGGCTTGCAGGATTTTCGCCCGGCAGCGTTTGGCCAGTCCCAGCATGTTGATCGAACCGGCCAGCGAGGTTTTCATCGTCTTGACCGGGTTGTACTGGTAGTGCCCCGGCGCGGCGGGACAGGCAAGGTTGTAAATCTCGTCAACCTCCAAAAACAGCGGCAATGTCACGTCATGCCGGATCAACTCGAAGTTCGCCCTGCCGACAAGATGCCGGATGTTCGATTTCTGGCTCGTGAAAAAATTGTCGACGCAAATGACGTCGTGCCCCTCTTCGACGAGCGTTTCGCAAAGCCGCGAGCCGATAAATCCCGCCCCGCCGGTGACAAGTATGCGTTTGATCCGTGACATTGGCCGTTCCTAAAAAATTTTTGTAGCGTGTTGGAAATCAGGTGGTACCCTGCCGCCCGTTTGAAAAACAATTCGCATTTCTAATTCTCTGAAGGACGCTACGCCTTTCATTATAAATAACAGACAACACATTTGCCATTAAACTAAAACATGCAAGATTGCCCGGAGCCAAGCCGCATGACCGGCACTTTTGCCTATTATATCATATTCTTTTCTTACGCGGTATTTTTGCATAGAACAATTCGTTTGCATACATTCAATGGTCTTTGCGCCGGGCAGGTTCGGCGGTACATGCTTCCGGCTCTGATTTCACTTGTTTCGATTCGCAAAAACGATGCTATAATAGAACCAAGTGATTTTTGTATCAATGGCATTCTCCACACCTGAAAGGACGAAAACCATGCCAGAATTAAAAGGGACGAAAACCGAAAAAAATCTCCTGATCTCTTTCGCCGGCGAATCGCAGGCCCGAAACCGATACACTTATTTCTCCGGCGTGGCCAAGAAGGAAGGTTACGAACAGATCGCCGCGATTTTCGAGGAAACGGCCAACCAGGAAAAGGAGCACGCCAAGCGATTTTTCAAGTTTCTCGAAGGCGGCGGGCTGGAAATTGCATGGACATTCCCGGCGGGCAAAATCGGGACGACGGAGGAAAATCTCATCGCCGCGGCCGCCGGTGAACACGAAGAATGGACGGTCATGTACCCCGAATTCGCGAAAATCGCCGCCGACGAGGGCTTTACCGCCGTTTCCAAAGTCTTCGAATTCATTTCGAAGGTCGAAAAAGTGCACGAAGACCGTTATCTTGCCCTGTTGAAGAACGTCAAGGAAGGGCTCGTCTTCGCCCGTGACGCGGAAGTCTCATGGCAGTGTCGCAATTGCGGATACGTGCACACCGGAAAATCGGCCCCGGAAGCCTGCCCCGCTTGTGCGCACCCGAAAGCCCATTTCCAGTTGTTCATCCCCGCCTGGTGAGAAAAATTTTCTGCGGATGCAATTGTTGTCGATTGAGTCAATTCCGCAACTATGGTATTTGAGCTTATATCAAAACTGACTGAAATGCTCGTTTTTTCGCAATCACCATTACTATATGAACAACCGTCATTTGGCTCATGACTGGTTTTATGGTTGGAAATGCGAAAAGCGGCATGGCATTCGTTCCAATTGCGGAATTCTGTTGCAGATGGTTGTGCCTTTTTGGACCATGAAACCGAAAAATCATATTGTGACGAGTCGGCCTGTCCCAGCAGTTAATTCTGGAAGCCGGCTTGGTTCAGGGTTCGATTGCGAGGCGATGGCGAGAAAATGCGAACGACCCGGTGTTAAAATGGGTTGAGTTTAGCAAATTTTCGGCGAAATCGCCAACTTTTCGGAGTTTTTTTTCACAATTTGTGAATTATCGGACGATACGGTTATTACGAATCGTGCTGGAATCTCCGGTTGTATCGCGGTAAACCAGGAAATACAAAGTGATACATGTGGGATATTTGGTGCAAGTGCCTCATAAAATTGAATTTGCTCACAAGCCAATCGTGTATTGCTTGAAATGACAACACGAGGTGAGGGGAGAATCAAAGGATTTGATTTTCCTTGCTTATCTAAATTTACAGGAATGGATGTCTGATGAGTTGGAAAAAATGGATTCCGTTGTTCTTTACAGGGATGTTTGCCCTTGGGGCGCTGGGTTGCCGGCCGCAACAACCTGTCTACCTGTCCGAAAAAGGTAACATGGCGGCCCATTATATCGACAGTGGGATGTGGCCCGAACTCCCGGACACGCATGTTCCCACTTTGCTGGAAGTCACCAGCGCCGATGCGCCGCTGACGCTCGACAATGGGACACCCCGCGAGTACTGGAACCTGTCGCTGCAGGAAGTCGTGCAAATCGCGATGCAGAACGGAAAGGTATTGCGAAATCTCGGCGGCGTTTCCTTCGGCTCGACCGGGGCCATGGGAAACCCGAGCGCCATGCTGAGCAATCCCTACTCGACCGGAACGGTTTATGACCCGGCCTTGGTCGAAAGCGACCCGCGCTACGGTATTGAAGCCGCCCTGTCCGCCTTCGACGGCCAGTTGAGCGCTTCGGCCGGCTGGACCAAAACCGACGAGCAGAACAATACCAGCTTGGGCGGCTTCCTGCCACGCGTAACCCAGGGCGACCAGGGAACATTCCAGGCCACGATTTCGAAATATGCCGCGACCGGCACCACGTTCTACGTTCGCAACAACAACACGTACAACTGGAGCAACGGCACGACCCGCCAGTGGAGCAGCGACTGGTCGGCCTACACCGAAGCCGGATTCACCCAGGCGTTACTCCAGGGCCGCGGCGTGACCTTCAACCGCATTGCCGGACCCGGTGCGATTCCCGGTTATTACAACGGCGTGCTCATCGCCCGCATCAACACGGAACGCTCCCTGATCGACTTCGAGATGGGCGTCCGCCAGATGGTGTATGACACGGAAAACGCGTACTGGAACCTGTACTACGCCTACCGCAACTATGACACGGTCAAGAAGGGCCTGAAAGCATCCTACGTGACATGGGAAAAGGTTTACGCCTACTATATCGAAGGCGACCGTCGCGGGAACGCACAGGCCGAAGCCCAGGCAAGACAGCAGTTTTACCGCTTCTACGGCAATACAAAGGAAGCCCTGAGCAACATTTACAAGACCGAGGCCATTCTCCGCTACGCGATGGGAATCGCCACCTCGGACGGACGGTTGATCAAACCGGTCGACGAACCCTCCGTCGCGAAAATCCAGTTCCAATGGAACGAAGTCATGTCCGAAGGTCTCGCCCGCGCCCCGGAAATCCGGAAATCGAAGTGGGACGTCAAACAGCGTGAATTGGAATTGATCGCTTCGCGGAACTTCCTGCTCCCGAACCTGAACTTCACGGGCACCTATCGCTTCAACGGCATGGGACACGACCTGATGAATAACGCGAGATATTCGAGCAGCGCCTACGATTCCATGACCGACGGCAACTACCAGGGATGGTACATGGGCCTGGAATTCTCCGCCCCGTTCGGATGGCGAAAAGAACGCGCCGGCGTACGGAACGCCGAACTGAACCTGATCAAATATCGCGCCATCCTGCAGGATCAGGAACTGACCCTGAGCAACAGTCTGGCCGACGGCATACGTGACATGGAAAGGTTCTATAACCTCGCTGAGATTCACTACAATACCCGACGTGCGGCGGAAGACGAAGTCAAAGCCACCGAAGAAGCCTATGAAATCGGAACGACGACCCTGGACCAGGTGCTCGACGCCCAGCGACGATTGGCCGAAGCGGAAAGCTCCTACTTCTACTCCATCGTCAACTACAACCTGTCGATCACCAAACTGCACTACCTGAAAGGTTCGCTCCTTGAGTTCGACAACATCGCCCTCGCCGAAGGCCCCTGGCCGAACAAGGCCCAGTTCGATGCCGTGCGACAGGCCCGCAAACGCGACGCCGGACACTACATCAACTACGGCTACACCCGCCCGGGCGTGATCACCAACGGAGTCTACCGCCAGTTCCAGAATCCGCAGACCGCCGCCATGGCAACCGATTCGATGACCATTCAGGGAGGCGAACAGGTGATTTACAATGACCAGGCGTTCATGTATGATGGAAACGCGTCGGGCTACCAGTACGAAACCCTGCCGGGCAACGTCAGCGTCCCGCAACCGAACTACGGGGCTCCCGCCGGTCAATACCAGCAGTCCTACCCCGTCCGTCCGGTGAATTACCAGAGCAACAACGCCGGCAACAACAATACGGTTTTTGCCACGGCCACCCCGCCGGCACAACAGCCGACCGTGTATTCGGTCAGCTATCCGTCGGGCCCGGCCCAGTCCAACCCGATGGCGGCATCAAGAGCGAACGCGAACAATGGTTACAGAACGGCTTCGGCGCCTGCTTACAATCCTTAAGCTGTTGCAAACCGGGCGGGCGACACCCGATTCGCTTGCCCGGGATTGCGGCCTGAGCCGACGAACCATCTTTCGGGACATTGAGGCGATTCGAACCGCCGGACTACCGCTGGTGTTCAACGAAGAACAACGGCGGTATTATCTTGCGCAGGACTTCTTCCTGAAATCCACCCATTTCACCCCCGCCGAAGCGCTCGCGCTGATCACGCTGGCCCTCGAAATCGGCGACAATTCCAAGTTCCCGTTTTTCGCCGCCGCGAGGGACGCCTCGCTGAAACTCGTCAGCGTTTTGCCGCAGGAACTGAAGGAATACGTCGCGTCGTTCGGCGATTCCGTGCAGTATCTCGTCGAACCGCGCAACCCGCTCGACGAACACGAAAACCAGTTCGACCTGCTGCTGAAATCCTATTCCCAGCGTCTCGCCGTGAACATCACCTACCAAAGCCCGGCCGAACCGGAGGACATGCGTCTGGTGCTGCACCCCTACGTGATCTTTTTCAGCCGCCGGAGCTGGTACGTCGTCGGACGCTCGTCCCTGCACCAGGAAGCGCGAACCTTCAACGTCGGTCGCATCCGGGCGATCGAACCGACGGGGGAATCGTTCGTCGTGCCCAGCCAGTTCAAGCTCGACCGTTATCTCGGCAACGCCTGGCACCTGATCCCGGAACCCGGCCGGGATTCGCAGGTGGTGCTGAGGTTTTCGCCCAAGGTGGCGCAAAACGTCTCGGAGGTCGACTGGCACAAAACGCAAAAAATCGTACCCCTCGACGATGGCGGCATCGAATATCACGTCACCGTCTCCGGCGTCAACGAAATCGCCTGGTGGGTGCTCGGTTACGGCAAGGAAGTCGAGGTCGTCTCGCCCCCGTCCCTCCGACGAATCATCCGCCAGCATGTCGAGAAAATGGCCCAAATCTATCGCGTGCCTTAAGACCTTTGTCAAAAACCAAAGGTTGCGTGGTTTCCGGTTTGGCATTGCGCAAATGACATTTCCGTACAAATCAATTAAATGCGTCGCTTGCCTTGGCGGCGAAATAATGATAAAATGGGGGTTCTGTCTCTGTTTTTGTCACGCCATCTTCCCGCCCTCACTTTTTGACAGGATTTCCCATGCCACGCATCACGTGTTGTCGCACAATCCGGATAATTGCCGTAACGGCGTTTTTTTTAACGACTTTCGTTCATGCCGGTGATTCGGGTACGCCGCGGAAGCCGAAAAACATCATTTTGATGATCGGCGACGGCATGGGCTTCAATCATTACGTTGCGGGTGCGTATTGGCGTTACGGTGAAATGGGGCAACAAAGCCCGGATGACTTTCCGGTGCGATGCGCCATGACGACGGCCCGGGCGCGTTCGGAAACGCCGGTCCCGGACAATTACGCCTGTTACAATCCCGAGTGGTTTTGGGGCGGACCCAAGAAGGTCAACGAAAAAACGGAACTGACCGAACTGACCGACTCCGCCTCGGCGGCGACGGCAATATACGGCGGCCAAAAGACGACTTCCGGTCGCATGGGCATGACCCCGGACAAGCAGCCGATCAAAATGGCGGCGGAAATCGCGCATGAAAAAGGCAAGGCCACCGGCGCCGTTTCGACGATGTTCACCAACCACGCAACGCCCGGTGCCGTCTGGGTCGCGCTCCCGGCGCGGGATCGCTACGAAGAGATTTTCAATTTCATGGTGCGCGAAAGCGGCCTCGACGTCATCATGGGCGCAGGTCACCCGAACTATGACAACAGCGCGAAAACCGTCGAGGAGGATAAAATCGACTACAAATACGTCGGCGGGGAGGACACCTGGAATGAAATCGTCGCCAACCGCGGCATCAACGGTTTTGAATTCATCGAGACGCGGAAAGAGTTCGAGCAACTGGCCAAATCGACCGGCGACCTGCCGAAAAAAGTGCTCGGCATCGGACATGCCCGCGTCATGATTTCGGCCATTGACGGCGAACCGAGCACCTGTCCCGCCGACCCCGCCGTTGCGGAAAAGGCGATCGGGCACATCAGCGCGAAGGAAATCCCGACGCTCCGAACGATGGCCCTCGGGGCGCTCAACGTGCTTTCGCAAAATGAAAACGGCTTCTTCGTCATGATCGAAGGCGGCGACATCGACGGCGTTTCACACCGCAACAGCGCCGAGTCGGTCGTGTACGAACAAACCGCGTTCGTCAAGGCGATCGACGCGGTCGTCGATTGGGTCGAAGAGAACAGCAATTGGGACGAAACCCTGCTCATCGTCACCGCCGACCACGAAACCGGCCTGCTGTGGGGCGGCATGGATTACGTCGACACGGACGGCGACGGTCAGTTCGACGCCGAAAAGGACGAATTCAAAGCCTACCTGCCCGTCAAAACGGGCGAATGCGGTCAGCTCCCGAAAATGGCCTTCCTTTCCAAAGGGCACAGCAATTCGCTCGTTCCCCTCTGGGCGAAAGGCGCCGGCGCGGAGGGCATCAAAAAGTATTATTACGGCAAGGACGAAAAAGCCGGCAAAATGTGGGGCTTTTCCGGCGATTACATCGACAACTCGCACCTCGGTCGGTTTATCCTGGAGATGCTGGAGTGAATGTCGGATTTGGGCTTTGTTCGACGTGCAGGTGTCACACAAAAAATGAATTTTTCGGCATTGGGATGAGGCCATCTCAGGGTCGAAATGAAAAATGATGCAACGGCGTTCAACACCAACACAGAGCCGGAAGCGTCAGCGCCCGGTTCTGACCCGTCGCTTACGCTCGGGGCTCTGTGTTGACGTTGGTTCGGTCATGGGATTACATTAACGTGTCGGTGGAATATGACATCATCGTGGTGGGCGGCGGTCATGCCGGGATTGAAGCGGCCCTGGCCGCGGCGCGACTCGGTGCGCGCACGGCCCTGCTGACGGGCAACCTCGACATGATCGGCCAGATGAGTTGCAATCCGGCCGTCGGCGGTGTCGGCAAGGGCCAGATCGTGCGCGAGATCGACGCGCTCGGCGGCATGATGGGGCTTGCCATCGACGCGACGGGCATTCAGTTCCGCATGCTCAACCGCAGCAAGGGCCCGGCCATGCACGGCCCCCGGGCCCAGGCCGACAAACACGCCTACAAGATTTTCGCCAAGCATTATCTCGAACGACAGCCGAATCTCGAACTGCGGCAGGAAACGGTCGTCGAGCTCTTGAGCGAACCGTTCGCGGACGGTTCCGATTCGCCTTTCCGTTCGACCGAATCGCAGCGGCATCGCGTCACCGGCGTGCTGGTCGACGGCCAAATCGAATATCGCGCCGCCGCGGTGATCCTTTGTTGCGGCACCTTTTTGCACGGCGTTTTGCACATCGGGCAGCAAACCTTTTCCGGCGGGCGCGCGGGCGAACCGGCCGTCGTCCGACTGAGCGAATCGCTGCGACGACTCGGCATCGCGCTCGACCGTTTCAAGACGGGCACCCCGGCGCGGCTCAACGCCAAGTCGATCGACTTTGACAAACTCACCTTGCAGCCGGGGGATGACGACCCGCAACCGTTTTCCTTTCTCAACCGCCGCATCGAACAGGAGCAACTGCCCTGTTGGGTCACGTATACCAACCCGGCGCTGCACGAACTGATCCGCAAAAACTTCGACCGCGCCCCGATGTACACCGGCCAGATTCAATCGACCGGCCCGCGCTATTGCCCCTCGATTGAGACGAAGGTCGACCGTTTCGCGGACAAGGAGCGGCACCAGATTTACCTCGAACCGGAAGGGCGGCACACGAACGAGATATACGTCAACGGCCTTTCGACGAGCCTGCCGCGCGACGTGCAGGACGTCATGGTCCGCATGATCGAAGGTCTCGAAAAGGCGGAAATCATGCGTTACGCCTACGCGGTCGAATACGACTACGCGCCGCCGGAACAGATTCTGTATTCGCTCGAAACGAAACGCGTCGCAGGGCTGTATCTGGCCGGGCAGCTCAACGGCACGACCGGTTACGAAGAGGCCGGCGCGCTCGGGCTGGTCGCCGGGACGAACGCCGTGCGGAAACTCGCCGGGCGAGAACCCTGGCTGCCGCGTCGCGATGAGGCGTACATCGGCGTCATGATCGACGACCTGGTCACGCGCGGCGTCGACGAGCCGTATCGCATGTTCACCAGCCGGGCCGAATACCGCCTGCTGCTGCGGCACGACAACGCCGACCGCCGCCTGACGCCGATCGGCCGCGAACTGGGGCTGATCGACGATGCGCGATGGGAACGCTTCGAGCGGAAACGCGACGAAATCAAGCGGGTGGCGCATTATCTCGAAACGCATCACGACGCAAGCGGCTCGTATATGAAGCGATTGCGGCGACCGGAAACGACCTGGGCCGAAATCGCCGAACGATTGCCCGAACTGGCCGACGTTGACGCCGAAGTCGCGGAAGAGGTTTCGACCGACGCCAAATACTCCGGTTACGTCGCGCGGCAGGAAGTCGAAATCAACCGAAACCTGCGGCTCGGCCTGCGACGCATTCCCGACCGGATCAACTACGACGAGGTGCCGCATCTGCGAATCGAAGCCCGCGAAAAACTCGCGAAAATCCGTCCCCGGGACCTCGCCCAGGCGGGCCGGATCAGCGGCATCACCCCGGCCGACCTGGCCGTGATTCTCGTGTATCTCGAACCGCGATCACGCGGTTGATAGTAAGACTTTCGCAAAAAAAACTAAACCGGTTGTTCCAGCGTCGGTTCTTCTGCCCTGTCTTTCGCTTCCTGATTTTCCTCGTCGTTGGGCTGGAGCCGGATGACAACCTGTCCGCCGTCTTCGAGGCGAATTTCGGTCGGGGTCATCCCGCTCCGGCTGACTTCCGGGGAGGAAACGACCGCCGCAAGCCGGTTGACGAGGTGATCAATGGCTTTTTGTTCATGGTCGCTGATTTCGCTTTCGATCGTCGGAAGGTAATGAACCAAAGCACGCTGCACCATCTGCGAGACGCTGCGCTCTTCATTTCTCGCCATTTCCTTGATTTTTTCGGCGACCTCAATGTCCAATGATACCGCCAATGTCGTCTTTGTTATTGATTTTTTTGACATTAATTTTCTCCACAAACTAAACAAAATCTTGAGATTGAAACAATGAAGGGAAAACAGAATGCGAATAAAATTTTCGTACTATAATATTTTTTATTATGAAAGGCATAAGATACATTATCTATTCAGTGAACATTATAATTAATTTTTTGACTCAGGAAAAGACACAATAGCAACTTTCACAATATTTTTGTGAATAGACAAGAAAAATCAGAGACTTGCAATCTTAATAATAACAATAGGTTAGAATTATAGTTGAATATCTTAATAATGGGCTGATAATCAAATATTTGAATCGAGTTACAGATGCTGTCTCGCCAAATCGCCATTGTCGAATTGCGGGATTTTTGACATAATCAAACTCTTGTGCTAGCGGGATTGGTCAAAATCAAAATACTTGCATGTCCACATGTCATTTGCGATCTTTCTATTCACCTTGGACTGGCTTGTTGCCATTATATGCTTGCTGTTATTGGCCGCCGGACTGGTTCGCATCACCTCGCAGCGCCAGACGGAAGTTCTCAAGGAATATTTGCAGCCGGACAAACTCAAAATCGAGCATCTGATCATGCGTTCGGGAAATCCGCTGTCGGCAAACGACACCGATACGGCGTCAGAGGATCCCCAACAGCAAGCGTCTCAAGATACGACGGCGCCCGATTAAAACGCCCGGGGCGAATTCACCGTCTGTTGCGAAACGACTGCCTGCTGTCGGCTTTGAAAATACGGCGTCAACATGCGAGGGACGGAAACCCGGCGCATCCCTTGCGCCGGCATCGGTTCGGGCGGCATCGGCGATTGTGTCGGCAATTGCGAGGTCTGATGCGGAGTGGGAAACGCGGTTTGTTGTTGCAGGAAAGTGTATTGCCCGGACTGCGGCGTGATTTGTGCCATTTGGCGTGATCCCGTCGCATCAAGCGAATCAAGCAGGATACGCCGGACTTCGAGAATCGCTTCGGGATGCGTGTGGACCTTCGTGTGCGAAGACGGCACGATGGCGCGACTTTCGGCCCAATCGGCCTCGGCGCTGGTCAGGCGAACGACGCCGTCGCCTTCGGGCACGTTGAGCCCGAAGGTGGGGTAATTCTGCTTGATTTCGCCGATGACGTTGTGATATTGCACCCAGGGAGCGCGCGGGATATTGAGCATGGCCTCGAAAAACGGCGACTTCGGCGAAAGCGACTCGACGCCGTTTTCAATGTCGAGCAGCGAGTGATTGTTGATCTGGTCCCGCTGTTCGAGGCTGAAGGTTTTCAACACGCCGGTCAACTGCTCCGGCATCTTGCTGACCGCCCGCGTGAGCCATTGCGTCGTGTCGTTCGAATATTTGCTCCCGCGGAACGGCGTCGCGATGGTGACGACGTGTTGCACCGACGGGTTGGGCTTGAAAAAGAACCAGTCGCGAACCGATTGCTTCGTCGCTTCGTCGCCCTGCAGTTTGTCGAAGGGCGTGTCGCTGACCAGTTTCCAGATTTCGTTGCCGCTGTCGACCGTTTGCAATTGCGCGATGAGGCCGCCCATGCTGTGGCCGACCAGCACCATCCGGTCGAGCGCCGGTTCGGCGCGGTGCGGGTCGATTTTGTCGCGAATGTCGTTCAGTTCGCCCCGCAAATGGGCCGCCGAAACCCAAAACGGCTGACCGCTCGGGTACAGGTAGAACCAAAATTGGTATTTTTCGCGAATCCGCGGGTCGCTGCGCAGCGTGTTGAACATTTCGACCCAGGTCATGGGCGACGAAAACAGGCCGTGGATCATGACGACCGGAATTTTGTTCGGGTCGTAAGGTTGCGCCATGTAAAGCCCGACCGCCGGTCGGTCGCGCCCGGGCAGCTTTTCGAGCAGCTTGGCCGGATCGAACACGCCGACCGTTCCGACGATCGTGTAAATGCGGTTCGAAAGAAAATAGGCCAGCGGCGTCGTCAGGTCGGCCTCAAGCGGGACGAAACGCCCTTCGATGAGCGTTTTGTCGCTTTCGAGCGGATCGAAAAATTCGAGTTCGGCGTGCAGTTCGTCGTGACTTCCCTCCGAAATGGCGCGAATATTCGGCCGAAGCAGCGCCGTGACGGGCAGAGCCATATAATTCGGGTAATATTGGGAGACAGGATCGTCCGTATCTCCCGCCCTGCGACAGGCGATCAAGGGTACGCCAAGCCCGTGTTGGCGATACTCGCTTTGCATGCCTTTGATTTCATAATCGAACGCGAATCGAAATTGTTCGATGTCTTCGATGCGCCATTTGCCCGTGCGGACCTTGACGGAAATGTTCCAATCGTTGGCCACCGTTTTGATGACGTAATCCTGCGACGGGTCGAGCATGAACGTATTGTTTTTGTCGATCAGCCGCAACATTTTTTCGAGCGAGCCGTTGTAAAACAGGCAGATGTCACGAAACTGGGGGTCATACGGATTGCGGGCAAGATCAAGCTCCGGGTCGAAAAGATAAATGTAGGAGTAAAGCGTCGACGCGGCGAACAGTTCGGTGGCCAGTTGCGGGTTGTCCTGTTCCTGCCGAACCCCTTCAATATATGCAAGTTCCGCAAACGTATAGATCAAATCCGGATCGGTCCGTTTTTGTTTGATGAGATTGTGCAATTTGTTGGCCGCGGCAAGGCGGTTGTGTTCGGCCAGCGATTCCAAAGCGTAGGAGCGCAACGTCAAACGGGCCCGCGTACTCATCTTCGGCGTGCTGACGTTGTCAAGTTGAAATCGTATCACGAGCGGGTTTTTGGAATTCGGGCGCAGCTCGGTCATTTTTGTCGTCGTGCAACCGACGAAAAAAATCGCGATAAACATAAAATTCAATGTAACACATTGAAAAACAATGCGTTGCAGAATCGGATGCCGCCCCGAAATGCCTTGTTTTCCCCGCATCGGACCAAACAAAGGCCAAATCATTGATGCCGTTCCGCCGCCATTTGAATAATTTTGCAAATTCAAAAAGTTTAAAAACAAGAGAATGGCACGTGTCGGAACAATAACAAATCCGCCGTGTTGCGGCAATGGCACTCGCGACCGGTTTTTAGGTCAATGGCCGTTGTCCTGCAAACCACGAAAGGCGAGTGCGGCGGCACCGGCCAAGGCGGCATCGTTCCCGAGTTGCGTCGGCTCAATGAGGACGCTTCGATTCGCGTCACGAAAGATATGCCGTTGCACGGTTTCGTGCAGGGCAGGGGCGAACAGCTCGAACGATTGCGAAACACCGCCGCCGAGAATGACCTTGCCGGGATTGATGAGGTTGATCGACGCGGCGATGGCTTTTCCCAGATATCGGCCGGTTTTTTCGTACACGGCCAAGGCATCCGCGTCGCCCTGATTTGCGTAAATTGCAATGGCAGCGGCGGTTTCCGATTTTCCGGTCAGTTTTTGAAAACGTTTGGAAATACCCGGTCCCGCCGCCTGGGCTTCGAGACAGCCGAAATTTCCGCAACCGCAGCGAATGGCTTCGCGTTGGTCTTCCTCGACGCAAAAATGTCCTATTTCGCCCGCGTTGCCGAAACTTCCGGAAAAAATATCCCCCCGCAGCACCAGACCGCCGCCGACCCCGTTGCTGACCGTGACCCAGAGAAAATTTTCGACGCCGCGGCAGCCGCCGAACAGTTTTTCGGCCAAAGCGCAGGCGTTGACGTCGTTTTCAATGAAAACCGGGCTGCCGTATTTTTCCGAAATGATGCATGCGATCGGAAAATCGCGGATGCCGGAAAAGCAGGCATACACCCATGTTCCGGAAAGAGGTTCGGCAAGTCCGGGAATATTGACGCCGATCGCTTTGATATCGTATTTTTCCAAACCGGAGGCGGCCAAAATCTCGTCAACCGCCGAGTCGACGCATTTCAGCAATTCGTCGCTTGTCGTTGACGAATTGAGCGGCCTGTGCGATTTTTGCATCAGACGCAGGCGATTCTCCCGTGTTGTCCTATCGGAATCAACGCAACAAACGGCGGCCATCAATTTGGAACCGCCAATGTCAATGGCCAGCAAAGGATCATGGGGATGTTGCATCGCGAAACACCTTTTGGGGACCTGATCAAACAATACGCCCGATTAGTACTACAGCGCAAACAATTATCGGCAAATGATTATCCATCAACCATTTCCTTTGATATTTTATCCACAGATTCACACAGATGTCGCAGATGATTTTTTTAAAAATAATATCTGTGTCCATCTGAGAAATCTGTGGACAAAAAATGGTAATCAAGCTTCGATGAGCGTTGATTTGTGGTTGTGACATTGCGCTGTCGGATTAGGGACAATCCCAATGGTTTTATCACATAACACGCTCTATCACAAGAGGTTATCGGCCGTTCACGAAGATGTTCTAATTTCATCGTTAAAAACAACGCAATTAGCGTATTTTATTTGAGCGTCCCAAAACAACCTCGGATGATTGGCGAAAGAGGAAAAAAACGAACAATTTGCAAAAAACACTTGACTGGAATAATCCGCTTTACCGAAAGATGGAGTAATGCCATTCTCTTTGGATTAGACGGTTGCGCCTTGGAATGCAAAGCCCGGCAAAAACCGTGGAAAAGAACATGGTATTGTTGTCACACGCGGGTTGTGTTGATATGACGGTCGAAAATGCCGGGATGGACTGCCTGGAACATCATGGCGTCACACGACGGGTCATTCGGCGGGTCGCACGGAATTGCGATTCGCGGAAACGATCGACACGCTCCGGAAGATTTTACACTTCAAACAGTACAGTCACTTCAATCGAGAGGTCGGGTCTAACGTCAACAGGAAATATGCCGTTGAGCTTTCGGGATGATGATTTCCCCCCAATAAATCACAGCAGGAATCGTGGGGAATTCGAAGCGAATCGCAAACCGTTGTCCGACAGGAGGAGAAAGATGCAAAGAATAGTAGTCTCACTGGCGATCCTGGTCGCCCTGACTCTGGTTTCGGCGACGAGTTTCGCCCAGACCCAGAAATCGCTGAATCAGCAGGTGGCCCAGGCCATCGCCGACAAACTCAGCGACAAATATCCGGATTACACGATCAACGTCCGCTATAACAGCGGCGTGGCCACCCTGGTCGGCGAATTGTATTCCAAGGAACAGGCGGACGAAGCGGGCAGCT
The DNA here is from genome assembly GCA_031548645.1 of Thermoguttaceae bacterium. Classification (GTDB taxonomy): domain Bacteria; phylum Planctomycetota; class Planctomycetia; order Pirellulales; family Thermoguttaceae; genus WRMR01. Next base: position 88,486 of record JAVBQX010000014.1, on the reverse strand, counting down.
ACGTCCAATCCCTGCCCGGCGTCAACAAGGTCATCAACAACCTGAAGATCGTCCAGCAGCAAACGCAGATTCAGGCGGTGCCGGTGTCGTCGCGGCTGAACGGCAACCACAACGCCCAGCCGCCGGTCACGGAAACCGTGGTCGCGCAAAACACCGTTTCGCAACCTCCGGCCGTGCCGCAACCGAATCAAACCGGCAGCGTGATCACGCAGGTCAGCGGCCAGATGCGCGGCGTGACCGATTTTTCGCAGCAAACGCCGCCGGCCCCGGCCATGGCAGCCACCCCGACGCTTGCCGCTCCGCCGGCGCCGAACGTCACCGCGCCCACCGCCCCGGTTCCGACACTGACGCCCGCTCCGACGATGCAGGCCAGCTACGTCGAAGGACCGCAGGACCAGCCCATGCAGGAATCCCAGGGACTTTCGACTTACTCGCCGTCTGGATTGATGGGCGGACAGCAAACGTTCAACGGCAACAGCATTTCGAGTTCGCCGGTTTCCTATCCGGAAGCGGGCTACGCGCCGCAAGCCTCCATCTCGACGAACATGAACGGCAATATGCCGCTTCCGATGGGACAGCAGGCCCCCACGATGGGACGTTACGACAACCCGAACGTGCCGAATTACGCTTGGCCGACCTACGCCGCGCCGAACAATTACTCCGAAGTGACCTATCCGCGGCTGTATTGCCCGCAGGCCGCTCCGTACATCGGACCGTTCTACCCCTATCCGCAAGTGCCGCTTGAATGGCGTAAAGTGACGCTCGAATGGCATGACGGCTACTGGTGGCTTGACTTCGACGACGGGTCGAACAAGGGGCCCTTCTCGCCGCTGTTCCGTCAACCGAACCCCAAACGTTACTAAACCGGACCATCGGCCAAGAAGCGACAACGTAACGAGTGATGCGTAAAAAACGTCATTCCATGTGACAACTCCCTATTCCAGGAAAACCCCAGGGCGAATGACCGGAAACGGTGATTCGCCTTTTTGAATGCCCGTGCATCGATTTTCACCACGAAGATCACGAAGAAGATATTAGGCGACAAAGACATTTTTTTTTGTCGTGAGATGTGGTTGCGTATGCAATGCGCCCAATGCAACTTTAAACTCATGTTATTCATTTTTCGTGTTTTTCGTGGAAAAACGCCCGATGTGTTTTCTCCGATTTTTCGAAATAATCCGCAAGTCCGGTACGGAAGAACACGATAAACAAAGATAGGAATTGTATCAGCAAATCAGGATATTCCGAATGTCGCGCCCCAAGAGATTGGAGAATGCACGATCAATCGCTCCGGCGATCGGAAGACCAGGCAACCTGTGCGGTGATCAAATACGAAATGAAAACCATGTGCCGGCTCCAACCGGATAGAACCGTTTTCATCAAAATTGATTAGGACTCATGTCAAGAACTTGAGATGATAAGGAAGTGTCAGAAATGTCCAAAAAAACCATTTACACATCGGTCTTGAGCCTGGTCGTCGGCGGTGCGATGGTGTTTTCCACGGGTTGCGTCGGTCTTTCGGGCCCGTCGCTCGGCCTGGCGGGAATCCCCATTCCGGTCGCGAGTTATTTCCAGGACGAATACGAAGACATCGCGTTCGAAAACGAACGCTACGACAAGGTCGTGATCATGGGACCGGTCACCCAGGGAGCTGAAATCGTCGCACTCGACACGCCGTCGGACGACGAAATCATGCGGGCGCTGGAAAAGGCCCGACCGACCAAACGCGGCGCCCCGTTCCTTGAAACGCGCGTTCGCAACAACGTGAAAATCGTCAAGGAAAAACTCGGCGATTATGCCGATCCGCCGCGGGTCATTCCGCTCATCGGCCCGGCCCAGTTGCACCATGCCCACTACAAATGCACGATCTACTTCACGGAAGTCGTCCATGTCGGATGGCCGATTCCGCACCAGATCACCAATGAAGACGCCTGCGAAGTCGTCTACATCGACCACGACCACTTCCACATGGTCGGCAACGTCGATGACGGCGGCGGAAACCGCCTGGCCACCGCCTCCGGCATGTGATTTTGAAACACGACGCAACTAAAAGATTAAAAAATATTGATAATCTTTGAGTTCCAAACGCGGGTGACGTTCGGCAAACGGAAATATTCGGTTGCACAAGTCATTCCGCCCGAAAGACTCCCCGGTCGAAAGATCAGGGAGTCTTTTTTCATGCGACATGCAGGCAGAGCCAGACGAAATGGTAGAACACCGGCGCGGCGAAGCACATGGAATCGATGCGGTCGAGCACGCCGTTGTGCCCTTCGATGAGGTTGCCGAAATCGTCGACGCCGCGGTCGCGTTTGATGGCCGACATGGTCAGGTTCCCGGCGAATCCCATGAGCGAGACGAGCAACCCGGCCATGGCCGCCTGCCACCATTCAGGGAAGGGAGTCACGCCCCAAAGCGCGGTGGCGAACAGGGCGTTGGTGGCCGCACCGCCGAGAACGCCTTCCCAGGTTCGCGAACTGTTGATCGACGGGGCGACCACGTGACGACGCGGGATATGCGACCACAAATATTGGAACACGTCGCCTGCCTGCACGATCAAAACGAAAAAGAACAGCAGACGCAGCGAGCGGCCGGTCTGGTGTTTGATCGGCGTTTGGGACGGTTCCTGTGAAACCGCCTGGGGCGATGTTTCGACGGCATCCTCGTCCGCATGTTGTGTTGCCCCGCCGTTTTCCGGAGTCTGCGCGGGACCGGTCACGGTTTCGGTCGCCGCCTTGACGACCGGTTCCAACGCGTTGTCAAGCAGTCCGCCCGGCATGACCCCGGCCACCTCACGGGACGTTTCCGGAGTGGGATAGTGCATCGTCAGCAATGCCGGGGCGAAACTGAAACTGTAGACGCAGATCAGGAGGCCGACCTGGATTTTGGCGATCCGTTCGAGGAAATGCTTCGCGTCGCCCGAAACGGCAATGGCCGCCGGGATGATCAGAAACGTGTAGGCCGGAATGAAAATCGAGAACACCTGGTACGGCGGTATGACGAAAAATCTTACAAACCAGGCCGGGTCGATCGCCACGAGCAAAAATTGCAGCGGCGTGCAAAGAAAAAAGACCCAGAACAGCGTGTTGCTGTCGGCCCGGCGGGTCGGGGTCAGCGTGATGTACTCGCGGAGAGCCCAAAAGGAAATCAGGCCGAACAACAGCACGGTCATGAGATTGCCGAGCAAAAACGCCCCGACGAGCATCCCGAACAGCAGCCACCAGGCATGAATTCGTGAACGGAAGGTGTCGAGCACCGCCGCGTCGACGCCGATGTCGCGGCGCTTGCGCAGGGCGTAAACGATGCCGCTCACCAGGGCAAGCACCAGCAAAACACCGCCGAGAAGCGCGATCGTGTAGGGGTCGTTCATGATTTCTATTAATGCAAAAAACGTATTGTGGGCCGAGACGGGAATGTCGGTGAAAAAATGAAATCTTCTCCATTTTAGCTTTTGGCAGGCCGTTTGGCCAGAGCGTTTTTCGTGACGGCACGGATTTCACAAGGTCTCCATAAAAAAAGGCCGCCTGTTCGGGCAGCCTGATTTATGCTGTTTGATTGACGAAACCGCAATCGGGGAACCATTTACCGCGAAAACTGCTGGCACCAGTACAGGGAACCGTTTCGCCCGCGATAGGACCCGACGCCGATCGCGCCGTGTCCGCGGTTCATCATGTTGCGGAAGTGGCCGGACGAATTCATCCAGGCGATGACGACATCGCGGCTGGAACGCTGGCCCATCGCGATGTTTTCGGCGAACCCGGAATTGCCGTGCCGGAATACGCCGGTGCGTGCCATCCAGTTGGCCTGGCGGCGGGCCGATTCCATCAAGCGGCGGTCGAGACGCAAAGCCGGCAAGCCCCGCTTACGACGTTCCACGTTAGTCAATTCGAAAACGCGGCGTTCCGCATCCGTCAGGACGAGGCCGTCAATGACCAGCGGTTTTTGGGCCGCTTCGGCATCGCTTTCGGTTTCTTTGGCCGAAGTTTCGGCCTCCGGCTTGTCATCTGATTTCGCTTCTTCGGCGGCTTCAGTCTGAGGCTTGTCATCGGTTTTCGCATCATCCGACGCTTCGGCTTGCGGCTTTTCCTCGGTTTTGGCTTCTTCGGAAGTTTCCTTGGTCGATTCGTCGGACGGGTTTTCCGGCTTACTTGCGGTCTCAGCGGCGGCCTGATCGTCCGCCTGGTCCGATTCCGTTTGTTCGGCCTGAACGTTTTCCGGAGCTTCCTCCGCAAAAGCCGGCACGACACACACACCGCATCCCCAAAGGAATACGATACACAACACACTATGCAAGGTTAAGTTTTTTCTCACGTTCATTTTCTCCTGGATCGCAACGACAGCCGTTTCCGGCGTCTTTGTTTTCGGATTAGGCGACAACGAATCAATGGTCAAATCAAAAAACCGGTTTTGTCGCCCGCGTAAAATCTTTGCCTGTTCTGTCAGATAAAACAGTTTCGATAAGGGGTGGTTTCGTGAAATTGAAAAGATTCCCTGTGAAATGGGAATTTATACAACAGGCATAAATTATAAGGAACAAGTCGATATTATCAACAAACAAACCTTGTGCCATTGAGCGGAAATTTATTTACCGGAGTGCATTTTTCGAATGTTCGAGAAAACAAATTTCTCATATCTTATTTTTTGCAAACGATTTAGTGTATCGCTGTGTTTTTTAACAGAATATTATTTCATTAATAGGATTGTGTAAAATTTCCGTGAAATTAATAGAAGCATGCCCCCAATTGTATTAGGAATGCCTTATTTTAATCAAAAATGGCGATAATACAAGAAAGATTATTGTTTATCGTTCAGAAAAACAAGGGAGTAGACATCGGCCTCTTTGAGATAAAATTTCAACACCACAGGCTTGCCGACAAGTGAAGCAACATCGCGGCTTCCTTTCCAGGAAACGCGTCGGTCGAGGGAATCGCCGTAAATGACGTCACACTCTTCCGCCGAAAATCCGGGAATGGCTTTGCCGTTTTTATCGCACACTTCAACATGAATCGTTCCGGCGGCGCTCGTCGCGGCGTTGAGCGAAAGCTCTTTTCCGTCGAAAATCAGCGGCTTGGTCGTGACCGTGCCGGCGCGGGATTTGGCGTGCAGCGAGCAAAAACCGTCGATCCGCAGCGTGTAGCGGCGAAGACGGGAATCGTTGTCCGTCTGGTACGATTCGACCGACCAGATGGAGAGTTCCCGCGGCGAATCGTCGTTGAGCGAATCCGTTTCGATCAGCCCCCAGGCGAGGTAGTTGTCGCCGTAAAACCAGTTGTGTTTCGTGCGGAGGCCCGGCCGAACAAACGCGTCGTTACCCTGGGTGAAGTGTTTGCCGTCGCGGCTGGAGATGAACACGGTGTCGGTGACCGTCGTGCCGATCCGCTGTTCGATCCCGATGCTTTTTTGGCGCCATTCCCATTCCGGGAGCAGTTCCGTCGAAAAGGTCTTGCCGCGGTCGACGTATCTTGCCGGAAAACCGATATAAAGGTTCGGGTTGCGATAATAGGGCTGAATCTGGTTCGTGTAGAACTGGGCCTCCATCGTGGGGCCCTGGCCTTCCGGGAAAGTGATCTCGCCGTCTTCCCTCCAGTTCAGGAAATCGTCGGAGACCGCGCGGCGGATGACGCGGAAACCGTCCCGAAAATGGCGGAAATAAAGGATGTATTTCCCTTCCATCTCCGACCAGAACGCGACGTTCTGCGTGTCGAAGGCCCAGCCGGTGAAGACCGGCTTGTCCGACATGGGTTTCCAGTGAATCGCGTCGTCCGAGGAAAAAGCGTAAAGCCCGATGTTCGGACTGCCGTGGAAATAGCCGATGGCCTTGAATTTCTCTTCAGGCTTGGCGTTGGGGTTCTTGTCGACGAAAGGATTCAGGTCGTGACTCAAAACGTCCTGGAAGTTCCACATGACGATGTTGTTGTCCCGCGAGCCCTGGCATTCGTAGAGGCCGAGGTTCGGGCTTTCCCAATGGATGCCGTCCTTGCTCCGCATATAGGCGATGGAAAGAGAAACGCCGGTGTTTTGCCCCCAGGCGTGGTAATACATGTGGTAGGTTTCGCCGTCGAACATGATGGTGAAATAGTTTTGCGAATCCCCCTCCCAGGGCGATGAAAAGCGGATGAACTGTTCCTGACGTTCGGGCTGGTGAACGCGAAGCTCGACGTTGGACATCTCCGCGATAAGGTAATCGTCAACAAACAGCTCGCGCTGATTCCCGATGTTGATCGGCTCCGCGGCGGATGCGGGAATGGTGCAACAGGCAATACAGATCAGTGAAAAAAGAAATGCTCGCATCGTTATCTCGCGTGAGTGGTGAGGGTGTCGTGGAAAAGATCAGGGAACGCAATCGCATCGCTTCGGTGCGTATCTCGTCAACTTTTGTGGGCGTCAAGCACTTCCATCGCCGTGTCGACGATGTTGTAGGCCGTAAAACCGAAACGCTCAAACAGCTTTTCGGCCGGGCCCGACGCGCCGTAGCCTTTCATGCCGATAAAGCGGCCGCGGCAGCCGACGTATTTGTGCCAGCCCTGTTCGCAGGCCATTTCGACGGCCACGCGGGCGGTCACGTCCGGCGGCAACACCGCGTTTTTGTACTCGTCCGGCTGCATTTCGAACAGTTCCCAGCTCGGCATGCTGACCGTGCGGCAGCGAACGCCCTGGGCCATGAGCCGGTTGTGCGCGTCGAGGCAAAGCGAAACCTCGCTGCCGGTGCCGATGAGGATCAGTTCCGGCTTGACCTTGTTGCCGTCGTTGTCGAAAGCGTCGAACAGCACATAGGCCCCTTTTTCAACGCCGTCGGCGCTCGCGTAAAACGAGCGGTCGACGGTCGGGAGATTCTGCCGCGTCAGTACCAGCGCGGTCGGGGCGGTCGTCGATTTGATCGCCGCGCGATAGGCCGCCGCGACTTCGTTGGCGTCCGCCGGCCGAATGACGACGAGGTTCGGAATCGCGCGGAGCGAAGCGAGATGCTCGACCGGCTGGTGCGTCGGGCCGTCTTCGCCGACGCCGATCGAATCATGCGTAAAAATGTAAAGCGCCGGAATTCCCATCAGCGCGCTCAATCGCGCCGCCGGTCGCAGGTAATCGGCGAACACGAAAAAGGTCGCGCAGAACCCCCGCAATCCGGAAAGCGTCAGGCCGTTGGTGATCGCCGCCATCGCGTGTTCGCGGATGCCGAAGTGAAAGTTGCGGCCCGTCGGATTCGTCGCGCTGAAATCGCCGGCGCCCGCGAATTTCAGTTCCGTGTTGTTCGACGGGGCAAGGTCGGCGGAACCGCCCAGCAGCCAGGGGAAGCGTTCCGCGATTTGATTGAGCACCTTGCCCGACGAAACGCGGGTCGCCATGCCTTTCGCGTCGGCGGGAAAGGTTTCGATCGCCGCGTCCCAGCCCTCGGGCAGCTTGTCCTTGCAGATGCAAAGCAGTTCGGCGGCCAGTTCCGCATGATCCGTTTTGTAGTTTTCGAACATGGTCCGCCAGTCGGCGAAGGCTTTCGCGCCTTTTGAAATGACGCCGTCCTCGAAGGTCTTGTACACCCCGGCGGGCACGTCGAAGCTCTTCTCCGGGTCGAGCCCGTAGGCCGCTTTGGCCGCCTTGATTTCCTCGACGCCGAGCGGGGCTCCGTGCGCCTTGTGCGAACCGGCCATTTTCGGGGCCCCGAACGCGATAACGCTACGCACGATGATCAGCGTCGGACGGTCGACCGTCGCGGCGAAGGTTTTCAGCGCCTTCCGCAGGGCCGGGAGATCGTTGACGTCGTCGACGTGCAACACCTGCCAGCCGTAGGCCTCAAAGCGTTTCGGCACGTTTTCGGTAAACGCGAGTTCGGTGTCGCCTTCGATGGTGATTTTGTTGTCGTCGTAAATCCAGCACAGGTTCGACAGCTTCAAATGCCCGGCCAGCGAGGCCGCTTCGGACGCGACGCCTTCCATCATGTCGCCGTCGCCGCACACGGCGTAGGTCCTGCCGTCGAACATCGGGTAATCCGGCTTGTTGTATCGCCCGGCGAACCATTTTTCCGCGATGGCCATGCCGACGCTCGTCGCGAGCCCCTGCCCGAGCGGGCCGGTCGTCACCTCGACGCCGCTGACGTGGCCGTATTCCGGGTGACCTGCGCAAGGGCTGCCGAGCTGGCGGAAATTTTTGATGTCGTCAAGCGTCACCGCCGGTCGGTCGGTCACCTCGCAATCGTCGCCGAGTTTTTTGACGCCGGAAAGGTGCAGCAGCGAATAAATCAGCATCGACGCATGGCCCGCCGAAAGCACGAAACGGTCGCGGCCGAGCCATTTCGGGTGCCCCGGATCGTAACGCATCTGTTCGTTGAAGAGCAGATAGCCGACCGGCGCCAGGGCCATGGGCGTGCCCGGATGTCCGCTGTTGGCCGCCTGCACGCCGTCCATGCCGAGCGCCCGAATCGTGTCAATCGCCTGTTTTTCCTGTTCCGTCATTGAGAGGGTCATATCAGTATCCTGTGTTGAGGGGGTTGGTGGTTATGCAATGCAAAAGGTTGTGTTATCGAATTAGATCTGTTTGGAAATAATGATTGCATGATTAGGGTAAATGATATTTTGCGGAATTCTTCCCTGTCCTGAAGGGACATCATTTCTATAACCCCCGGCGTCAGCCGGGGGCAAGCGACCTCTTATAATCTTGTAGCCCCAACGGGGCGGCATCCGCCTTTTGTCACGCCCCTCTGGGGCTAAAGCATCTTTTTCCTGCTCTTTCCCCCGGCTGACGCCGGGGGTTATGGAGATTTCGTCCTTGCAGGACGATTGCGAATGTCAATTGTTTGGGATCGTCGTCCTCCGGCTGCTTCCGAACAAGTGTATTGATCTAATTCGGTGACTTCATGCCCGGTAAATTCCCTGGAGGTGTCGGGGGATAATTATTCCTGGTTTTGGGAAAACTTCCTGTCTCTTCCGGCGTAGGAGGAAGTTGAGAAACATTCGTTTTATTTCTTTGACCGGTTGTTGCTTTTGTTATTGATCTTAAATATTCACGCCCGGCGTAAAGCAAATCGATCATCATTACGCGCTTATCCAATGCCACTTCAGTTCGTGCGATGTCAAAAATCGGTTTCAATTCTTCACAATAACTCAATAACACTTGTTGTTTGTGACCCAATTGACATGTTTTTACCCCTGTTGAATCAATCAGTACCATCGCAAAATCATACGGCGAAATCCAATCATCCTTGAATTTACTTTGAATTTGAAGGGGGGCCGCAGGTTGTTTTTCAAGATTCATAACCTTTGAAAAGGCCGCCGTCAGATTTTCCGCCTTGCCGGCAACTTTTCCTTCGCGGTTTTGAATATCTTTTCCGGTGTATTCCCCTTCTTCATTTTTGTATCGATCGTCTCTCTTAAAAAACCAGGAAATCGAATCGTTCGATGCTTGCAAGGTCAAAAACTCAAAATTGGAGTTTGAAGAGGCTATGATAATCAACGTAACATCATCTTTCGGAGATTCCGCTTTGATTGACGGGTTCAAAGCAAGCAAAGTTGTTATGGTAAAAACCAAACATAGTAAGCTGCGCATAAAAATTCCTTTCTTTTTCTTTTCAATGCTGTGCCGGCATCCAATGCCATTCGCCTTCAAAAAAGTAATAATATCCGAGGTAAACGCCGACCACCCAGACCGCGAAAGGCAAAACGGCGATCAATTTGATCTTGATCTCGTGTAGGGCAGTGGGGTTGGGCTGCTGCAACGATTCGTTTTTTCTGACGAGGCGGTAAAACAGGTGTCCGACGAAAGCCTCATTCAGCAAAGCAAGGCATCCCGATAAAATGACCCATGTCACGTGCGTGGAAGTTGAGAGATAGCTCGTTTGCTCCATTGCGGCGGGAACGACCGTCGCCCCAAATCCGCACAAAAACGCCGGCAGGATCGTGCAAAACACCCTGCACCACACGAGGGAAATCACCGGTGAAACGTTGTTTTTCATATCTCCCTCACCTCACTTCGGTCACTTCGACCGAGGTGGGCGAAATCACCTTCGACACGGTGACCTGCGTGCCGGTGGCGAGTTCTTTGCCGACGGAAAAGGCTTCGTATTCCATCGTGCGGCTCTGCTGCGTGACGAGTACCTTGCCGGCGCCTTTGCCCTGGCTGGGAATCCGCACGTAAACCGAGCCGGTCGCGCCGAGCAGTTTTTCCTGCGAGACGTTGCCCTGGTAACGCAGCGAATTCATCCAGCGGTACACGAAATACACGAGCAAAATCGCGGCCAGCCCCGCCGCCACGGCGGCAACGATCGCGAGAATCTCGCTCTCCGTACTGATGAGGGTGCCCCATCCGGCGAGTCCGAAAAACGCGACGCCTGCGACCACCGTGCGGAACGAAACCACCTTGAACACGCTGAAGCCGGTCGACGGGCCGTGTCCGACTTCACCGTCCGCGGTGTCGACGTCCCCCAGGTCGCCGCCCGTGTCGACGTCGACGTCCAGTTCGGATTCGCCGATGCCGATGAAGGCCAGAATCGTTTGAATGACGAGAATCGTACCGCCCAAAACCGAACAAAAAATAAAGACGTTTAACATTGACATGAGTTTTGCTCCTTTTTGTCACTGTGTCATTTTGGTTTCCGGTCACGAAATCACGACGATGATGAATATCGCGCAAAATATGTTGTTTATTGATCACTATAATGACGCATCGTGTTCCCATCGTACCAAAATTTCGGGTTAAAATCAATGCGCGACGTCACAAAAAACAAAAAAACCGTCCTGTTTCCTTGCGGTTTCCAGTCGCATTGATAGAATGAAATGAGTCGCAATTTCCAATGTTTTTTCAACCCGCACACAACCGCATCAGATATTTCGCGCGGAGACGCAAAGCAGACAGAGAACAACACAAAATTAATACGACAACACAATGAGTTTCTGCCGAACAATGGCAGCCCGGAGCGTAAGCGACGGGTTTTCGCATGACATAGCCATTTTCGTGCGCCATTTTTTTGACAGTTATTTTTTGGGAAATCATTTACAGAATTGAAATGTAACAGAAAATGGACGTTCCACCCGTCGCTTACGCTCCGGGCTGCCATTTGCGTGAACTCCTTTTATCGTTCGCACCAATCTCACAGAAAGAAAAGTCCCCAAGATCATCGGCGTCCCGAAGGAAATCAAGGAACATGAATACCGCGTTGCCCTGCTCCCGTTCGGTGCGGAGGCCCTCGTGCGGCACGGGCACCGGGTTTTCGTGCAAAAGGGGGCCGGGCTCGGCGCCGGTTTGTCCGACGAGTCCTACGTCGAGGCGGGGGCCGTCCTGCTCGACACGCCGGAGGAAATTTTTGCCAAGACGGAAATGATCATGAAGGTCAAGGAGCCGCAGCCGCATGAAATCCGGCTCATGCGCGAAGGCCAGATCATGTTCACCTATTTCCATTTCGCCGCCGACAGGGAATTGACGCTCGGTGTGCGGGACAGCGGCGCGATCGCCGTCGCCTATGAAACGCTGGTCGACAAGCGGGGCTCCCTGCCGCTGCTGACGCCGATGAGCGAAATCGCCGGTCGCATGAGCATCCAGCAGGGCGCGCGTTTTCTCGAAAAACCGCAGGGCGGTCGCGGCATCCTGCTCAGCGGCATCCCGGGCGTTCCGCCGGCGCATGTCATGGTGCTCGGCGGCGGGGTCGTCGGGACGAACGCCGCGAAAATGGCCGCCGGACTCGGGGCCCACGTGATCATCGTCGACAACAATCTCGACCGCCTCCGATATCTGGGCGAGGTCATGCCGCCGAACGTCGTGACCGTTTACAGCACGCGGCAGACGATTCTCGAAAAACTTCAGCACGTCGACCTGGTCATCGGGGCCGTGCTGCGTCCCGGCGCGAAAACGCCTTGGCTCGTCCGCCGCGACGACCTGAAACAGATGCCGCCGGGCAGCGTCATCGTCGACGTGGCCATCGACCAGGGCGGCTGCATCGAAACCAGTCGGCCGACGACGCACTCGCAACCGGTTTTCGTCGAAGAGGGCGTGATTCACTATTGCGTGGGCAACATGCCCGGCGCCGTGCCGCGAACCGCGACCTTCGGGCTCTGCAACGCGACCTTCCCCTGGGCGATGAAACTCGCCGACGAGGGCATTGAACGGGCGACGCAAAATTCCCCGGAAATCGCCAGCGCGATGAACATCGACCGCGGCGCCGTCGTACATCCCGCCGTCGCCGAAACCTTCGATTTGCCTTTTGACGCACGTTATGCGGAGAAATGATTGCAGTTTAAAATAATTCATAAAGCTATAGTTGCTACAGAAAATGGGCAAAATATTTCACGCAAAGACGCAAAGAAAACCAAGTTCGCAGAGTTATCAATTTTAACCACAAGGTACACAAGGATTATCACGAAGAACACAAAGCGGGAGTGAAATCCATTGCGTCCTTTGTGACATGCTTCGTGTCCCTTGTGGTAAATTGTTAATTTGTGTTGTTCTTTGCGTTCTTTGTCTGCTTTGCGTCTCCGCGTGAAAAAAACAAATAATAAAGGTAAAAACATGTCGGAAGATGAAAAAATCATTGAGGAAAACTGGGCCGGCGACGATTGGGAGGCCCGGGCCAAGGGGCGGTCGGATGATGACGCGCCGGATGAAAAACTGACCAAAGACGTGCTTGACGCCGAACGGAAAGCGCGGCAGGAAGAGGCCGACCGCCGTGCGGAAGAGGAATTGCAGCAACACGACGTGCCGCTTCCGGCGCCGACGCTCGTGACGCTGGCCTCGGGACTGGCGGCGCAGGCGATGGTCTCAATGGGCGTTTTTCCGAACCCGGCCACGGGAAAAAGCGTCATGCTGCTGAACCAGGCCGCGCACCTGATCGACACGGTCGAAATGCTTTACGAAAAAACCTCCGGCAATCGCGACGACGAGGAAACGAAGACGCTCGAAAACGTGCTGCACGAGTTACGGATGATCTATCTCGCCGCGCAACAGGAAAAACAGCGTCGGGGACAATAGCACCCGGCCGAACTAAAATTTTGCGTGTTCCCTTCAACGTGCAAGAATGGCAGCCGGGAACGCAGAGAGCGCAGCGAACGGAGTGACCGGTGTGGGGCGTTTCCGTTGGGGGAGCGTATTTCGCATTCTCGGTTTGTCGTTTAAAGTCTTTTGGAAATCAGCGTGCTTTCTGCCTTGCGGCTCCTTGATCCGGTCACTCCGCTGCGCTGCGTTCCCGGCTGCCATTGCGACGATCTTGGCTTCAAAAATGGATGCGCAGCCCCCACCAGAAGGTGCTGCTGTTGGGATTGGCGTCGAGAAACCTTCCGTCGGCGAGCAGTATTTGCTGTCCGCCGAAGGCGTGGGAGCCCGAGAACGTGATGTCCCAGCTATCGGGATCGCCCAACGTTATGCCGAAATGAACCGAATGCCCACGCTGGATCGGGAGCGTCGTGTTGAAAACCAGGTCCTCGAAAGCGTTGCAGTTTCCGTCGGCGTACTGGTAGCCCATGCGCAGGGCGATGCCTTCGGAAATTCGATATTCGGCCCCGGCGCCCAGGGATGTGACCGTCCGTTTTCCGCCGTTCGACGAAAAGTCGTACAGCGAACCGACGTGCTGAAAATCGTAATGACGGACGTCGACGGCGAACAGGCCGTTGTTGATGCCGCTGTAGGAAATGCCGAACGCGAACCTGAGCGGCGAATCCTGCGAAAAATGGCTGTCCCGCACGCGGAGCTCCCCGGTGGAAAGCCGCTCCCAGCGATAGGTTTGACCGGGAATCCAAATCGGGCTTTTGACGCTGAAACCGAAGTTGAAATCGTTTTCCGCCTGGTAGTAAACGCCAAGCTGCAAACCGAGCCCGACATGGCCGCGGTCGTCGCCGAGAAACACATAATCCCGGCTTGCGGGCAGCGATGCGTTGGGGTGTTCGTCGATCGAAAAAATCGGGGCGATCCCGAACGACAGCTTGCGTTTGTTCCACCACGAGACCGCCGGCGTGAGTTCGATGTTTTTGACGCGGTAAATCTGCACGCCTTCGATTTCACCGGTCAAGGCATCAAGGACGAAACGCTGTTTTCTCTGGCCCGTTTCGGTCATCGAAAAGCCGCAATTCCAGTGCGAATACCGGCTCGGCGTTCCGACGATGCTGATGTTGAAACTGCGGACCTTCGGGATGCCCGGCACTTGCGGCTCATCATCGGGCGAATGACCTGCGCCGTCGTTGTCGCCTGATGAGCGATGATCGCCATTACTGTATTTCTCCCAATAGTCGTCCGCTTTTTGACTTTCGGAAACAAGCCAGAGCACCCCAAGGACAGGGACGAGAATGGTGTTTCCCAGACTTTCGTCACCGTACCAGGGCGGGTTGGTGCGGCCGAAACCGAATTGGAATTCGCCCTTGTTGAGTGAACTGATCGTGGCAGGGTTCCAGTACATCGCCGCCGTTCCGTCGATGGGGGCGGCCACGGCCACGCCGCCGAAACTGTTGTTGACCGGACTGACGCCGGAATAGCCGAGTTCCTGCGCAAAAAGCGAACGTGCCGTCATGCCTGTCATGACGGCAAGCATCACGGTCCATCGCAAAATCCTGTTGAAACGTCGGTTTTCAGTCACGTGTATGAATTGTTGTGCGCCGACAAAATGCCCTGCGGACTGTAACAAGTTCGATGCCAAAATGCAATGGCAAGTGGCTGAAAAAGTGATCGGGGGAGTTCACTGCATCGCTTCCGCGGTACAAGCTTGGCGGCGGTTATGTGATCGCTTCTGGATTTATTGTTGACATTGAGGATGAAGACCGATATAATTTCACAGTGCCATGTTTTTTTGCAGCATTGTAGCAACCCGCCAAGGCTCAAATTATGTGACTCTGGTAGGGCAGTCACGCCGTGACCGCCGCAATTGCCGAAAAAGCTCCGGCGGCTATGAATACACAAAATTGACTTTGGCGAGAACTAACAGTTTTTTTTATTTACGTATAATCATTACTTAAATTATCATGTAAGTTATGATTATAAATCTTGCAAAGTCTCGCCCTTTATTCACCATTTCATTTGAAAGAGAGAAGGACTTATGAAATTTACAAAAAATTTCAAAAATATTGAGAGGCGTTTCAAAGCCTTTACCCTTGTTGAACTTCTAGTCGTCATCGCAATCATCGGTATTCTGATTGCATTACTTTTACCCGCCGTTCAGGCGGCCCGCGAAGCGGCCAGACGAATGCAGTGCACCAATCATCTCAAGCAAATTGGACTCGCATCGCACAATTTTCATGATGCCATGAAAGGACTGCCTCCGGCAACCGTTGGTGGAAGCAACGGTGAAAGTCATGCGCGTCCCGGTTTCTTCATGTTTCTCTTTCCGTACTTGGAGCAAACCGCTCTTTATGAAATCATCACCGGTTACGGAATGCACCAGTACTACAATTCCGTCTGGTGGAAAGATATGACGGGCATGCCGGGCACTTCGGGGACACCAACCGATGCCGAAAAAGAAGCGATTCGCAAATCATTCGCGTCGGTCAACAGCATGAACTGCCCCACGCGACGCTCCTCCGGAACTTTCCTCCCGCCATTGGCGACGCCGGGACCTGGCTGGGAGATTGCCAATCCCGGACCGCAGGGCGACTATGCGATCGTCCTCAGTTTTTACTCGAATACTTCAATGGGATCGGATCCGGATGCCGTGCAGCATTTTTATCTTCAACACAGGGCCGGGGCCATTTCCGGTTCCCACTCGCCGTTCCGGCTCGCCCGTATCTCCGGAGATTTGAACAACGTCAATTCCTATAAAAGTTGGGCGCCCCGCGATTCTTTTTCATGGATGGCGGACGGGACAAGTAACCAGATTGCCGTCGGCGAAAAACATATCCAGCTCGGTACGCTCGGACAATGCGAGAACGATCACGGCAAACGGTCCGACTGCAGTTATCTTGTCGGCGGTGACCCGGCCGCACCGGCCATGGCGCGTGTTGTCATGAACAGTAACGGAACGGATGGCTTGACGGCGTTCGATCAAGTCAATGGGGCCGGTACCTTTGGACTCGCGCTTCCAAACGAAGGCAACAGAAGCTATCTTGATGCCCGTTTTGGAAGTTACCACACGGGCGTGACTAATTTTGCGATGGGGGATGGTTCCGTTCAAGCGATCAGTGCCACAACACCGGCCATCATCATGGGGCGACTTGGCACGGTCAATGATGGTGCCTCGGTTGCAATCCCGTAATTTGCGGTCTGGTACTCAACTGCAACAAAGCTATCGAATTGATATTCGGAAAAAATACCCTGTATGGCTTTTGCCGAAAAATGATGATCAAGAACAGCAGTCGGGAACGCAGCGCAGCGGAGTGACCGGAGCGAGGAGCCGCCAGACGGAAAGCACGTCGATTCCCGAAAGATTTCGAACGGCAAACCGAAAACGCGAAATACGCTTACACAAACGGAAACGCCCCACACCGGTCACTCCGTCCGCTGCGCTCCCGGCTGCTGTTCTTGCGGAAAACTTATTGGCGAAAGCCTTAGTACGACAGCGCAATAAGCAGATTGTTTCCCTTGGCAGCCCGGAGCGTCAGCGACGGGTATTACCGCCCCAAAACAATTTCGGTTTCCATTAATTAATGGGAAATGATTCGCCAAATGGAAACGAACTGGAAAAGAAAACTTTAACCCGTCGCTGACGCTTCGGGCTCGGATTGGGTATGGAACTTATTGGCGAAAGCCTAATGAAAGGAAATAGCTTTGAAAAACAATATTATTTTCCCATGTTTATTGGGATTCATTCTCTTGACCTTTGGCTGTAATAATGACAAAGTCGGTCTTTCGGGGAAAGTGACATTTTCTGACGATAATACCCCATTGAATGTTGGAACGGTTTATTTCGCAACCGATTCTTACGAAGCTCGTGGTAGTATTGCTGAAGATGGAACCTATCAGGTGAGTTCGATCAATGAAAAAGACGGCATTCCTCCAGGAGATTACAAGGTGTATATTCAGGGAGCGGAAAAAATCTCTTCGCAATCGACCGCTTCGTATGGGCAGCCGGAATTACTGATTGCAAAAAAATATACCTCGAAAGGAACGTCGGGGCTCTCGATCAAAATCGATAAATCGACTAAAACCTATGATATCAAGGTCGACCGTCCGGCTTCTGCCAAAAAACGTTAATGAATAATATTTAATGATGCCGTTTTCAGTGACCTATCCCTTTGGCAATCAAGAAGTCACAACGGAAAGACAATGGCGTCATGAAACGCTCCCTGTTGGAATTGGACAAATCGGTACTGAGAGAGGAACTCAAGTCATTGAGGCTGCCTGCGTTTCGAGCCGAACAGATCCGCCAATGGGTTTACGCACGAAAAACGACGGATTTTGCCGCCATGACGAATCTGTCGCTTGATTTGCGAGCGATTCTGGCGGAACAGTTTGATATTTATTGCGGCAAGATTATCGCACACAAAAAATCCGGCGACCGAACGGAAAAATTGCTCATCGAATGGCCGGACGGGCACCGTGTCGAGTGCGTGCTGTTGCGGGATGACCGAAATCACCGCACGGCCTGTATTTCGAGCCAGGTCGGTTGTGCGATGGGGTGCCTGTTTTGTGCCAGTGGGCTCGACGGCTTCGTGCGAAACCTAACCCGTGGGGAGATTCTTGAACAGATATTGCGGCTCAATCAGTTGTTGCCGCAAACCGAGCGATTGACGCATCTTGTCGTGATGGGGACGGGCGAGCCGCTGTTGAATTTACCGGCCTTACTGCCCGCGCTCGATGAGGTGACGGCGGGTGACGGACTTGACTTGAGCAAGCGGCGGGTCACCATTTCGACGGTCGGCCTTCCGGCCGGCATCGAAAAGCTCGCCGCAGACGACGTCACCTATCGCCTTGCCATATCGCTGCATGCGCCAAACGATACGCTCCGCAACGAGATCGTGCCGCAGAACCGGCACACGGGGATCGCGAAAATCATGGCCACCTCGGATCGCTTTTTTCGTGTCACCGGGCGCCGCGTGACGTTTGAGTACGTTTTGATCGATCAGGTCAACGACCGCCCCGGACATGCCCGTGAGTTGGTTCAACTTTTGAAAAATCGCACGGCAATCGTCAATCTGATTCCCTTCAATCCAGTTGAAGAATTGCCGTATCGTACCCCGTCATCGGCCTCGGTCCGCCATTTTGTCGAATTGCTCGAACAGGGCGGCGTTGATGTTAAAATTCGCTACAAAAAAGGCGATCCCATCGATGCGGCGTGCGGTCAACTTCGGCGGAGTTATAGGAATAATACGTAATATACGTGTAAATCATCAATCGCTGCGTTTTTTTCTTACAGCTTTTTCTTCCAGCCCCGATACTCCAAATCGCCGAGCCAGTTCCTGCTCAATATCGCTCGGTGTCAATTCACAGGCAGCCAACAGCACAAGAAAATGGTACATCAGGTCAGCAGCTTCGTGCGTGACTTGATTTTTTGTGTTGCGTTTTTCTTCAGGATTGGAGTAAATCTGACATTCGCTTGACATAAGCGTTTCCGCGGCTTCGACCAGCTCCCGCGATTCTTCGCGCAACTTCCTTGTGATCGCGGACATACCTGCCTTGAAAAGGGTCGTCGTGTAAGAATCAGGCGGCAGTTCTTGCCGTCGTTGTTCGATGACATCGTATAATTGCTGCAAAATGCCGCAACTTTTTTTGGAAAACTTGTCACTCATATTTGATTTTCCGGCGAATTTTGTTAAAATAGAAAGTCACGGTGATGTGCTGGAGTAATTCTTATGCAGCCACGAAGCACCTGACACTGTGCAACAATCATAATTTTCAGTTTTCCGACTATTTCGCAATGCCAAAACCACAAGATACCAATTTTGACCATCCTGACAATCCTGGTTGGGATTGCTGGTATCTGACCGGCCCGACAGCCAGTGGGAAAACCAGTGTCGGCGTTGCGTTGGCGGAAGAAATGGAAGCGGAAATCATCTCGCTTGACTCCATGGCGGTTTACCGCGAACTCGACGTCGGAACGGCCAAGCCTTCGGACGAGGAACGCATGATGGTGCCGCATCATATGATTGATGTGGTCGATCCCAGTGAAGACTACAGTCTTGCCGAATATGTCACGTCTGCTTATGAGGCGATCCGCGGCATCAAACGACGCGGAAAGAAAGTCCTGTTCGTCGGTGGCACCCCCTTGTATTTGAAGGCGATGCTCCGTGGAATTTTTGCCGGGCCAGCCGCTGACCCGAAATTGCGCAAGGAATTGTACGAAAAATCTCAAAATGCCCCACCGGATTTTTTGCATAACGAACTGAAAAAAAACGATCCCGAATCTGCGCAGCGTTTGCACCCGAATGACACCAAACGTCTGATTCGTGCGATTGAGGTTTTCCGTAAGTCGGGCATTCCCATCAGCGAATGGCAAAAACAGTTCGATCAACCGGCTCCTGTGTCGCGCTGCAAGGTCATCGTTTTGGATTGGCCTCGCGAGGAATTGTATGACCGCATCAATCGCCGGGTTGACCATATGATTGACAACGGATTCCTCGACGAAGTTCAACGCTTGACCAAACGCTTCCTCCCCATCAGCAAAACGGCGTCGCAAGCCTTGGGATACAAGGAACTTTTTGATTATCTCGACAAAAAAATGTCCCTTCACACGGCTGTCGAAACCATCAAGCAGAATACCCGCCAGTTCGCGAAACGCCAAATGACCTGGTTTCGCAGCCTGGAAGAGTGCCAATTTTTCTCTCTTCAACCTAAAATGACAAAATCGCTTATCGTCGAACAAATCAAAGGCCTTATGATGTGATTTTCTGCCATCAGCATTCTTTGCGTTTGATCTTTGATATTTTGTCTTCTTGTAGAAAACAATAGGAAGAATGGAGAGGTTTTTCCTATTGTATCGATTGTAGCAGTCGATCCGGTAAATTTTTTCCGCGATTTGGTGCGAATTCTTACAAATGGTCGAGTCCTGAGGCCGGGTTTACCGATCATGCGTTTAGCGGACTTATCGATTATCCGCATTGTACATGTTATGGTGAACATGCTATAAGTAATCGATATGATCATATTTACAGATGCAGCGGGCCGGACCACAAGAAATCATGGCCGTTTCATCATGGAAAACAGCGTTTTTGGGTTACGCTCAGGAGAAAAAAGAGGAAGGATGCCACTTATGAGAGCTGGACTTTTGAATCGTTGTCTGGCCGGATTGTTGGTCATGGCGACAATTGCAGGATGCACGAGCGTGCCGGACCGGGAAACGATCTCGCCGCGGGGGTTTGAGAACACCCGAAGCAAATCGCGAAGCAGCATGGAAAGTATTAATCCCATCCTGCTCCGAGCGGACCCGGTGGAAGCCTATCGGCTGGGCCCCGGCGATACCTTGGGGATTTATCTCGAATCGCTCACGGGCGCCCCGAATCAGCCGATTCCGGTCCACCAACCGGATCCCAGTACGAATTTGCCGCCGGCAACGGGGTACCCTTTTACAGTGCGTGATGACGGAACGATTGCGCTGCCGAAAATGCTGCACTCGCTGAACGTCGAGGGGCTCACGCTCATGGAGACGCAAAGCCTGATTCACCGGGTTTATGTCGAAGTGTTGAAAATCCTCGGGCCCGACGCCGTCATCACCGTTTCGATGATTCGTCCGCGGACGTATCACGTTGTCGTGATTCGTGAAGACGTTCGTGCCGACGACCTGCGCTATGGCTCCAGCAACGCCTCACAAGGGAAAGGAGTTGCCTTGATCGGAACGGAAGACCGCGGGGCGGCCAAGACGCTCGACCTGTGGGCCGGACAGAACGACGTGCTCAACGCCTTGAACAAGACCGGCGGCATGCCGAGCATGTTGGCGAAAAACGAGGTCATCGTCCTGCGTGGCGGTCATGATGAAATCACCGGCAGTGACATGCTGCTTGGCAACAAGAATACCAATACCGGCAATTCCCCCTATGTCAACGGCAACCCGAACATCGTGCGAATCCCGCTTCGCGTTCGCCCCGGCCAGGCATTTCCCGAATTGACGCAGGACGACATCACCCTCAAGGACGGGGACGTCATCGTCGTGCAATCCCGCGAAGCGGAGGTCTTTTACACCGGCGGTATGCTCCAAGGCGGCATGTATCCGATTCCGCGTGACTTCGATCTGGACGTGTTCTCGGCCATGTCGTTGGCCGGTGGCTCCGTCGCCGTCGCGGCAGGTGGAACGACAAACAGAGGATCAAGCATCGGAAACATCATCCCGCCGACCCGGTTGTTGGTCATTCGAGAAGTCAACGGATACCAGCGTGCGATTAAAATCGACATGAAACAGGGACTGACCGACCCGAGCCAACGAATCCTGATTCAGCCGAACGACCTGATCATGTTGGAATACACGCCGACCGAGGTTGTCATGAACATGTTCCTGAGTACATTCAGCCTCCGGTTCGACCTGCAATCCTTGTGGAATTGACCATGACAGACAGAAATCCCTCTCTTGTTGGATAACCCAAAAAACAACCCTCCCATGTCAACACGGGGGGGTTTTTGTTTGTGGAAATATCGGAAAACGGAGCAGTTGTTCATCACGACCGACAACGGCGTAAGCAAACACGTCCAAAATCAATGAACGTTGCACGGTCGGCAGCTTTTTCGAGCGATTTATCACGACACGTTTTTAAGCGATTTGGGCTTTTTGACGGCCCGTTTTTTCCGGACCTCGCACTTGATGGCAACTTTTTTTTCCTTGACGAAAACGGCCAGCCAAACGGTCGGTTTTTTGGTCGAGGTGGCCACGACGCGGTGTTTTTGATGCGCCGGTATGAAGCAATAATCGCCCGAACGCAAGCGGCGCATACCGATTTCACCGCAGAAGTCCATCGTCGCCTCGCCGCGAAGGAGGATCACCCACTCACCTTCGTCCTGATCGTACCAGAAATTTTCCGGGCTGGATTGTCCGGTCGAAACGATGCGCTCGATACGGACGTGGTTCGTTTGCAGCAACGTTTCGACCAGTTCCTCGGGCAGCGACGTCGGCAGGTCGCGAAACAGGTTCGTGTCCACGCGTTTGCAATCGGCGGTTTGACGTTTGCGTTTGACTTCCGTCCGCTGTTCCGCCGTGCAATCTTTGCAGAGATGCCGGTCATGGCCTTTGTCACTGAAGTTTTCATCCGCCCGGTGACGACCGCATCGCCGGCAATAAGGACCACGGCAGTTTTTCTTCTTCATGACATTTTATCGAAGTTTTTCAAACGCATGCTTCAAGGCTTCGTTGCGGTTTTATGCGAAGCGGATTTTTCCCGCGGCGAGTAAATTTTATGCAATTCCCGTATATTTTACCAAAAGTCAACCATAACAACAAGCATTTGTCGAAGCGATAGATTAGACTTTTTCGGCAACTGCCAAAATGTGGCCGGGCAATTTCCGCCTCAATCACGATACTTTGCTCATCCGCAGGACCAGACTGCTCAATTCGTTCATCGCCTTGTTCAATTCGGATGCGGAACGGGCCGTTTGGTGGGCTGTCGCGGAATTCTGTTGCGTCACGGTACTGACGACCTTCACGCCCGCCTCCACTTCATGAACGCTTGTGGTTTGATCATTGGATGAAGTTGCGATCTCCGATATCAACCCGGTCGTTTGCGTTACAAGTTCCACGATTCGATTCAGGGCGTCAGCCGTCTGGTTCGCGATTTCCACTCCCTTGTCGATTTTTGCGTTGCTCAATTTGATCATATCTTCCGTTTCATGGGCCGCTTTGCCGCTTCGGGCGGCGAGATTCCGGACTTCCTCCGCCACGACGGCGAACCCTTTTCCATGGGTGCCGGCGCGTGCCGCTTCCACGGCGGCGTTCAAGGCAAGCAAATTCGTCTGGAATGCGATTTCGTCAATCGACTTGACGACCTGCTGCGTATTCCTGGCGTTTTCACTGATCTGACGCATGGAATCCACCATGTGTTTCATCTGTTTTTGGCCTTCCATCGCGGCGGATTCAACGTCATGGGTGATCTGGTTGGCGTTTTCCGCCCTATTGGCATTTTGAGAGGCCATTTGACTCATCGCCGTGATCATGGACACGATCTCGTTCAAGGATTCCGTCTGCTTTTCGGATCCGGAGGAAAGATGCTCGGCCTCCGTCGTGATTTCCGTCGTCCCGTTTTGGGTCACTTCAACGATGCGTTTGATTTCACCGACCAATCTATAGATGCTCTCCCTGTCGGAAATATCCTGTAAAAATTCAACGAACCCGATTCGTTTTCCCTTTTGATCGAGAAGTGCATCGGCATGAATTTCCCATATTGCCCGCTTAAACGTGGTCATTGATTTTCGGGCGGTCGTCCGTCCTGTGGTGACAGCGACCTCATGTGCCGTTTTGTGAATCTCATCATTCCAAATATCGTTGACCGGTTTGTCAATGGCTTTTTCAATTGGCATGTTCAGGAGTTCAATTGATTTTCTGTTGAGAAAACTCATTTTCAGATCGTTATCAAGCACTATGCATGGGGAATCGGCGGTATCGAGTATTTGCCTGTACCAATGATCCCTCGCCATGATGGAACGATTGACCTGCCGGGAAAAAATCACTCCGATCACGCTGGCAATGAATAAGACGACTCCCCCGAGAATCAATGTTTTTTGAAGCATCACATTCGCCAGTTGCTTCATGCCTGTCTCCATTTGTTCCGTACGTTTTTTCGATTCCGCGGAAAGATCGTTGCTGATCGTGCGAACGTCGGCAAGCGTGTTGTCGGTTGCCGCCATCATGTCATTGCGAGCTTTCATGACCTGGTCGAAATCGGCCAATACGATGACGGTCCATTTGTCGGGAGAATTTCCAATTTGAAGAGGCACGTGGTACTTCAGGACTTCCTGACCATGCCCGAAGGCCTTGTTGCCGTAAAAACCTTCAAGACCGTTTTCGATCAGCTCCAGCGAGTGTTCCGTCTCGGGAAGATCACTCAAATCCTTCATCAACATGTCCGGATTATTCGAATGGGCCGCGATAATTCCCCCAGGCGAAACCAACATGACATAACCCGTTTCATAGGGTTTGTAGGTTTCGATCATCTTCGAAAGCCCGTCAATCGAAATATCCGCTCCGAACACGCCGAGGAAACGGTGATTTTCCATGATCGGAATGCAAAAGGACGTCATCAACGTTGGCAGGGTGATGGAAGCGTCCATCGAATCATCCAAATAGGGTTCCAATACCCATTCGTGACCGGTATTTTTGGGGAGCAGGTAATAGTCTTCCGTTTCACATTCTTCGGCCGTCATGTATTCATAATAAATGGAATGGTCCGCTTTTCTCACGAACCAGGGAAAATATCGGCCAGTCGGGTTTTGCTCTCCTTCCGATTTTGACGGATCGACGTCGATATGGCCCTTGTCGTCATGGTCGTAAGCCTCCGGTTCCCAAGCGCTCCATGCGGCAAAATATTCAGGATGGAGTTCGATAAAACGTTGAAGCATCGCATTGGAAATCTCGCGATTCGGACGCTCGTTTTCCGCTTTTTGGGCATCACGATAGCTGAGCATATATTCCGCCGCGGTTCGGGTGTCCGCAAAACTGGTTTCCAGTTTCATACGAATGTCATTCGCGACCGCCTGGCCGACGAGCCGCATCTGCTCCTTGCCCATCTCGGCCGCGATATCTCCGGTTTCCGAGCTCATCCCGTCAATGCGTCCGAGCATCGACTGATTTTTATCCTGGACGAAGCCGATGGTGGAAGCGAATTCCGAGATGACCGTGCCGGTTGTGTTCCTCATGTCACTCAGAAAAAAGGAAATCAACACAACGACAATAGATGCGGAAAGAACAATAAACCCGACAATCAATAAACGACCGATATTCATTCTTGCGCCTCAATACTGGTAGCGAAATTCATATTCAAAATGGTATTTTTAGTATAGCTTATGAATTTATTGATCAATAAATTTAGTAACAAACAAATATTATTCTCTCTCTAACATCAGATATAGCTTAAATTGAATAGAAATTTATGATCGATATGGGCGGCCGATAGCCGCAAAACACATATCTTATTGTCATTGCGATGGAAATGATAATTGTGCAATATGCATTTGCCTGTCGAGGAGAAAACGGTCTTTGACGCAGAGCGTCTGGATTGTTTTCTGAAGTCTTTGCCTCCCGCACTGAAATTATGTATTGAACCACTCGATCTGTTGGCCGCTGTAATGCCGCCATCTCTTCACAAAAACTAATCCAAAACCATTCAGTCATAAGGCAATATAATAATAACAAATAAATCTGTTAAAATAGATAAATACATCTTGATATTATTCTTTTTCGTGTTAATTTGAATGCTGTCGAAATTACCATGTTTGGTTTAACCTCAGTATTGAAGGATACTTATGCAGATGTGTAAACTTTTTTCAAGAACGTTTTTTACCTTTCTTGTCCTCGGTATCTCCTTCGGAATTCCCAAGGTTTATGCCGATTTTTCCACCACCAACACGAATCTCCGAACGCTCCAGATTTACGACCGTACGGACGAGGTGGGCTGCTATGGTTTGGTCAACGATTATTTCGGACTTTCCGTTCGTAACGCCTACACCAGTTCCAACGCCCTTTACGCGGATCGCGGTGTGAAGGACGCCAATCTTCTCAAACAAATCGGCACCGGGGGCCAGGGAACGATCATCGGCCTTTCCAAAAACAGCCTGTTCACGCTTGGTCTCAATGCGACCTACGCCAATGGAACCACTTTGGCGGGAGGACGAATTTACAGCGATGGCGAGAGGTATGACAGAGTCTTCCGCGACGCGCTCATTTCCTTGAATTATGGAGAGAACTTCAAAGGTTGGAGTTTGGACGTCACCAACGGCGCGGGAAACTTCACGTACTATTCCGACGCCTCGAAAAACCTTTGCTCGCTGATCTCGATGATCGCCTTTGACGTGACCGATTTGATGCGGTTGAAAACCGGCAACATGAACATCACCAGCGCATACATGGTCGGCTGGGAGGACGGGTTCAATACGAGCCTGCTCGACTATGACTACCAGGACATCGCCTACATCATCGTCAACACGGGCTCGTCGTCCGACGTTCCCGAACCGGCCACCGCGCTGCTTTGGGGACTCGGGACCCTGACCGTCGGCGGAACCGGGTATTTCCGGTCCCGGAAAAAGAGAACGCGGTAAACACCGGTTCTTTTCATGGACGGCGGTTACGCCGTGACCGCCGAATTTGCGGCTCGCACGGCGAGCGAGCCCTACCTTGTTTGTTCAACTTATTCTTTTACGGGTCCAAAGCCTTTCAGCAGTTCGCCCGCGAAAACTGAAAGTGCGCCGCTTACAACATATTGAAGGCTGCATCAATAAACTTCGGGTGAACCCACGGCAAGGAATTTTACACCGTCAATTTTGCGTTGATCATCAATTACGGGCGTTTTTCAATAAATCCGCCAACACGGCGATGTTATCGACGACCAGTTCGGTGGCCAGGCGGCTTTTTTCGAAATCGTTGAGCGTCGCCTCGCCGCTGAGGACCAGCACGCCGATGATTCCGGCCTGTCGAGCCATTTCCATATCGGTGTACAGCCTGTCGCCGACCATGGCGATTTCATTCGGTCGCAGGTCGTGTTTTTCGATGATGCCGTCGATCATGACGCGGTCGGGCTTGCCGAGCACGATATCAGGGGCGCGGCCCGTTGCGTTTTCGATGCAGGCGCAAACGGCCCCGCAATCGACGAGCACCAGCGGCAGGTCGGTCGGGCAGATTTTGTCCGGGTGCGTCGCGATGTACGGTTTTCCCTGCTTGACCCACCAGGCCACCTTGCACAGCCGGTCGAAGGTCAGCGTCGTGTCAAACGCCGCGATGACCAGTTCAGGCTCTTCGCCGTTGTCTTCCGTGGCGAGGGTGAAACCATATTCAACGAATTCGTCCCGCAGGCTTTGCGTCCCCAAAACGTACACTTTTTTCTGCGCGGGATGGTGCTTTTTCAGGTAGCTGATCGTCGCCAGCGACGAAGTGAAAATATTGTCGCTCGTGCCGTTCAGGCCGAGTTTCGTGATTTTGTGCAGGTAATCCTTCGCGCTGAGCGACGAATTGTTCGTCAGGTACGTATATCCGATCCCGAGCGATTCGAGCGTGTCCAGCGTCGATTTCGTGTATTCGAACAGCGTTTTGCCGCTGTAAAGCGTACCGTCCATGTCGAAGGCGACGTGCCGAATTTTCGACAGGTCGAGCTGCGGGGCGAAACGGTGGCAACGGGGATGGCGGTTCATGGGGCGATGTTTCCAGGTAAACAGCGGGGCGGTTGGCGATTTTGATACAAAAGACGGTATTTCACCATATTACACGCTGTCCCCGAACCGGCAAGAGGGATTTTGATCGCAATGAAATATCGGCGGCAAATTTTATACCGTGATCGCAGATCACGGCTCGTCCGCATTTTGTCGCGGCATGGCTTCGCGGAGTTCGCCGCGGCTGACGAGGTAGAACAGGGCGCCGATTCCGCCCAGGAGGAGGGAAATGATGCGATAGCCCAAAGCAATGAGCAGCCCATAGCCCGCGCGATAGGTTTCGTGTCCCGCGATGGGGAAAAACGTGTACATTTTGTCAAGTACCATCTCGTAGGGCCCCGCCGCGAGCGGGATCAACTGTGTCACGTTGGCAACGGGGTGCAGCACCAGGTGGTCCGCGGCGGTCGGCGCGTAACCGTAAAATCCGAGCGCAATCAACCAGATGCCGAGGCTGAACAGGATATGCACCGCGAAAGTCATCGCCCCGGCGGCGAAGAGCGCCCGCTTGTGATTGCGGTATCCCTGCACGGCCAGGACCACCGATTTGAGCTTCGGCACGCGACCGCAACACCGGTCGAGCAGCCGCAGTCCGACGCCCCGGGTCAGGTCGGGCAGCAAAACGAGCAATGCGACCGCCGTTGAAACGCCGAGAAGGATCAACATGCCCCGAACGATCGTCGCGACAAATGCCGTGTCGTCCGGCGTGCCCGGATTGGCGTTGAACCCCGTCGCATAAATGGCGATGACCGCGACGAGAAACATGACATAAAGCCCGATCGCGCGGTCCATGACGATGCTGGCGAAACTCTTCGCCCGGGCGTCCGGAAACCGGTGAAACAGCATGTAAAACCGGATGCCGTCCCCGGTGACGATACCGACGGGCGCCAGATTGAACAGGAAGGAAAGATAACCGATGCGGAACGCCTGCTTCGTTTTCAATGGAACGTCGACGCTGTTCAGCAGGAATTGCCAGCGGAAGATCGTTATGGACACGGCGGCAAAATTCGACAGAAACGCGAGGATGAGATACCCCCAATGCTTGGGCCGACTCCAGAATTCGGAGAATGCGTCGTTTTCGTGGGCCTGGTAAAACAGGAAGATGAAAATCGACAGGATCAGCGACACTTTGATCAACAGCGTCAGGGCTTTTTTCATTGTTATTCCTGGAGGAATGTGCAATTTACGCAAAACAGTATAGTATTCACAAGTTTAAAAATCAACGAATCCCTGACGTTGACCATTGTAAATCAATACGCGGTCAAGGCAAGCGAGTATGACCGAAGTGACAATTTCCGGCAAAAAATCGCCCTTGAACCGCCCGGGATTTTTTCGTACGATTCGCCAAACAGCTGTTTTGTTTCCGAATGAACGACAAGGTCACAATAAATGAAAAACCTCCCAAAATATGCGGTTTTACCCGTTCTTTTTCTCGTTATGCTCAATTTGTTGACGGGGTGCAGCCTGATCAATCGGGGCAAGGGCAAAAACAAGCCGGCGCCGGTCAAGCCGTATCCCCTCAACCGGACGTTGGCAGAGTATGCGGCGCCGGGGATCAGCAGCCATAACCCCATGACAGTCGACGGCTTCGGGCTTGTATACAATCTGGGTGAAAACGGCTGCGTTGAAGTCGAATCCATGCATCGCAAAATCGTCAGCGAGGAATTGAAACGCGACGATATCCCCAATATCAATCAACTGATCGACTCGAAAGACACCGCGATCGTCCGCGTGCAGGCCAAAATTCGTCCGGGACTTCGAAAAGGCGAAGCGGTTGACGTGGAAATTTCGCTTCCTCCGGGCAGTGAGTGCAAAAGCCTTCGAGGCGGTATCCTTTATAAAACCGTTCTCTCGGACATGTTGGATGTCGGTTTCGACATCAAACGCGGCAAAATATTGGCTTCGGTCGAAGGACCGCTGTTGCTCGACCCGAAAATCGAAAAAGGAAACCAGAATTTCGAAAAACGGGCCGTCATTCTCGGAAAGGCGGAGTGCCATTTTGACCGCGATTTCAGCCTTATACTCGGAACGGAATCGCGAAACACAAGTCAATTGGCGATCATCGCCGCCGAATTGGCGCAACGAATCAATCGACGCTTCAAAATCGAAGGCGAACCGACCGGCGTTGCCACGGCGCGCAGCCAGCCCGCGGTCGGCATTGAAGTCAAGATGCACCCCGACTACCGCGAGGCTCCCGGTCGATATCTGGCCGTGCTGTTGTCGATTCGATGTTTTGAGAACGACGCCCAGGAGGCACAGCGGCTCAAGGAACTCAAGGAGGAACTGTTCGATCCGGAAAAATCACAAATGGCCGCGTTGCAGTTGGAGGCACTACCCGCCAAGGGCGGCGCCGACACCCTGTATGAGGGCATGAAAAGCGCCGACCGTGACGTGCGGTTTTATTCCGCTGAAGCGCTCGCCTATATGCGCAAACTGGGCGTCGGGCCCGTTTTGGCGGAATTCGCACGCGACGACGTGAAAAGACGGCAAGCGGCCATCACGGCGCTGGCTTCGATGGGCAGCGACCTCGAAGCGGCCGACAACATCATTCCGCTCATGGCCTCGGGCGACCCCGAATTGCGTTACGGCGCGTTTTGGGCCCTTCGGCGGCGTACGCCGGATCACCCTGCCATCAGGGCCTGGCCGCAGGGCGCCTTTCCCTATCATTATCACGTGTTGCCCTTCGACGAAGCGATGGTTCATGCGACATCGTCGCAGCGGGCGGAAATCGTGCTCTTCTCGCAAAACATCAAGCTCAACGCGCCTTTCGTAGGAAACGCGGGCAACTCGATCGTCGTCAACGTGCAATCCCCCGAACAGGTCGAGATCGTCCGGGTCAACCCCGGCGGAATCAACGCGACGCGATCGCGGCCCAACTCGCTTGACAAGATACTTGAAGCCATCGCCGAACTGGGCGGCTCCTACCAGGACACGCTCGAATTCCTGTCCGAGGCCGGCAAGGAACAGCAAAACGGCACCTCGGCCCTGAGTTGCAAATTTATTATGGAAGGTCAGTCCCAGGATAAGGAACGCTCATACAATTCCGCGGTTTACGCCGAGGACCTGTCCGAGGAAAAACCCGCCGTGGAAGAACCGAAGAAAAAATCCACCTTCGGCAAACTCAACCCGGTGACCTGGTTTGAGAAAGAGGACCCGGCAACTTGAAGCAAATGGCAAAAAAGGGTAAAATGAAAGTGATTCCCCTGATTTTTCAGAAAACTCAAACCAAAGGATCACCTCATGATATGCCGAAAATATTCAGTTTTGCGTTTTGCCGTTTTGTTTGCCTGTATCGCCGCGACGATTACCGCGGCGATGGCGGGCGATGACGCCGACAAGCCTTTGCCTGACAAGCCGCTGCTCAAGGAACCCTGCGTCATCGACCTGCCGTTCGGCACGCAGTCGGACGCGGCGCGCGGTATGGTCGATTTTCCCGTCGATGACCCGACGGCCGTTGCCGCGGCGGGCATGTTCGTCGTCGAATTCGATTGCGATACGCCGGAAGCGGTCAATCACATCACGCTTTACTTTCGCAGCGGTGCCGGCTGGTATTCCTTCGTGACGCCGTTGCCGGAAAAAATGCCGGGAACGCAAAGCCGTTATCGCCTCGAAATCCCGCGCACCGCCGTCTCCTTCGAAGGCAAACCGGGGCCGTGGGACAAGGTCGATATTGCGCGTTTTGCCGCCTGGCGCGGCGATCTCAAAGACGGATCGCTCCGTCTCGTCAAAGTCGATGCGGCCGCATCGCCGTTTGTCGCCGTCATGCCCGATTCGTCCGAAGACCGCCTATCGGCACTGCAACTGGTCGCGCGAGTGAACCGGGCCGGAATTCCCGTCGGGGCGATTTCATCGTCCGATCTGACCGAAAGCCGCCTGGCCGATTATCGCGTCGTTTTGCTGCCGCTCAACAGCCGGCTCGACGAACGGGAGACGCAACTGCTCGTACAATTCGTCGAACGCGGCGGCAAACTGATCGCCTTTTACCAGTTGCCGGAAACGCTCATGCGGACGCTCGGGTTCGAACCGGTCCGGTACCTGAAATCGCCCGAAGGGGACGCCGCCTTCGCCGAAGTCCGTTTTGAAAAAACGAACGCGTCTGACGATCCGTTTGCCAAACTCGACGCGTTCAAGCAGAATTCCTGGAACATCAACACGAGCCGTCCGCTTCCGGACGCGCCCTATCACGCACACGTCGCTGCCCAATGGTATGACGCGGCGGGACGTCGGACGGAATATCCGGCTCTTTTGCTCAGCGACCGCGGCGCGTTCTTTTCGCACGTCGTGACCAACGACGACCCGGAAAATCAAAACCGTTTTCTCATTTCGTTGCTGGCCTGTTTTGACATCTCGCCGCTGGAACGGAAAGCGGTCGAGAGTTGGAAGACGCTGCTGTCGACCGGCGACACGCGAGCGCAAAACGCAACGCAACGCAATGCGCTGGCCAAGCGTTATTTCGCCGAATTGCGGCAACGCGGTTTTGAATTACCCGGCGATTTCTTTGAGAAAAACGCCGACGAAACCGGGCTTTCCGTGCCGCGTTATTTGGAATTGATTGAGACGATCGACGCCCTGCATGCGCAAGCCGTGCGGGAATATTGTGCATCGCTTGAACCGAAAACGCCGGAATTCCGGGCCTGGTGGGAACACGCCGGACTTGGGGCCTATCCCGGCGACTGGGACCGGACGATGCGCGAATTGTCCGACTGCGGATTCAACGCGGTCATCTCGAACATGCTCTGGGGCGGCTCGGCCGACTACGCCAGCGACGTGCTCCCGCGCAGCGCGAAGTTCGAGCAATACGGCGACCAGGTCGAACAGGCCGTTGCCGCCGGGGAGAAATACGGCGTCGAAGTGCACGCCTGGCAGGTGTGCTACTGGCTGAACGGTTCGCCGCGCGAGTGGATCGAACGACTCCGCAAGGAAGGCCGCACCCAGGTCGGGGCCGACGGTTCGCCGCTCGATTGGCTTTGCCCCTCGCACCCGGCGAACGTCGATCTCGAATGTGAAACCTTTTGCGAACTGGTGCGCAAGTACCCGAAACTGGCGGGCATTCATTTCGATTACATCCGCTATCCCGGCATGGAAAGCTGTTTCTGCGACGGTTGCCGCAAGCGTTTTACCGAAGCGACCGGTTGCGAAATCCGCCAGTGGCCCGCCGACGTGCGATCCGGCGGTCCTTGCGCGGACGCCTACACGCAGTGGCGCTGCGATACGATCACCACGCTGGTCGAACGGGTGCACCGCGAAGCGAAGGCGATCCGGCCGGACATCAAAATTTCCGCGGCGGTGTTTTCCAACTACCCGAACAGCCGCGCCGACGTCGGGCAGGACTGGCCCGTCTGGGTCGAGCGGGGATACCTGGATTTCATCTGCCCGATGGATTACACGGACAACCTTTCCGGCTTCGAACGGCTGGTCACGCGGCACAATCAAATCGTCGGCGGTCGCATTCCGCTATACCCCGGCATCGGCGCCACGGCGACGAACATCGCCATGACGCCCGACCGCGTCGCCGCGGAAATTGAAATCACGCGACGCGTCGGGTCGCCCGGCTTCGTGATTTTCAACCTCGACGGCCGCACGATCCAGCGCATCCCGCCGACGCTGAAACTCGGTCCGACCCGAAAATGACACCCGGCAATAGCCAGCCCCAAGCATCAGCGAGGGACAGGTAGGGCGGTCACGCCGTGACCGCCGCCAATCATCAACGCAATCATCATAGGAGAAATCGCCGTCATGAGATTCCCCCTGGCAAGTCTTGTTTTTCTGGCCGGCCTGTTCGCGTCGTATGCGCGGGCCGATGAAATCACCTGCGTCGACCGCCCGAATCCCGGCGACGGTACGACGCATTACGTCGGCAACCGTGCCCCGCTGCAACCTTCGCCGTTTTTGAAGCTGCCCGTCGGTGCGATTCGGGCCGAAGGCTGGATCGGGCGTTATCTCGAATTGCAGCGCGACGGTCTGACCGGCCATCTCGGCGAAATCAGCAAATGGCTCGATAAAAACGACAACGCCTGGCTCCGCGAGGGCGGAAGTCACGGCTGGGAGGAGGTCCCCTACTGGCTGAAAGGTTACGGCAATCTCGCCTACCTGCTCGACGATCCCGCGATGATCGCCGAGATGCAAATCTGGCTCGACGCGATTTTCGCGAGCCAGCGCGAGGACGGCTTCTTCGGCCCCGGCAACCCCGACGCGGAAAAAGGCATGGACCTTTGGCCGAACATGATTGTGCTGTTCCTCATGCAGTCGTATTACGAGCACACCGACAACCCCAAAGTGCTCGATTTCATGACCCGCTATTTCAAGTGGCTGCAAACCTATCCGGAAGAAAAGTTCCTCAAAACCTATTGGGAAAACTCGCGCGGCGGCGACCTGCTTTACAGTTGCCTCTGGCTTTACAACCACACGGGCGACGCCTTCCTGCTGGAAGTCGCGGAAAAAATTCACCGCAACACGGCCAACTGGATGCAGGAATCGACGCTGCCGAACTGGCACAACGTCAACATCGCGCAGTGCTTCCGCGAACCGGCCACGTATTGGATGTTTTCGGGCGATCCGGAACATTGTCGCGCGACCTACAACGATTTCTGGCTCATTCGGGCCTGTTACGGGCAGGTGCCCGGCGGCATGTTCGGCGGCGACGAAAATTCGCGACCCGGCTACGTCGACCCGCGTCAGGGCGTGGAAACCTGCGGCATGGTCGAACAGATGTCCAGCGACGCGATGCTCGTGCGGATCACCGGCGACCCGTCGTGGGCCGATAATTGCGAGGACGTCGCGTTCAACAGTTACCCGGCGACCTTCATGCCCGACTTTCGCGCTTTGCGTTACGTGACGAGTCCGAACCAGGTCGTTTCCGACAGCAAAAACCACCATCCCGGCATCGACAACCGCGGGCCGTTCATGATGATGAACCCCTTCAGTTGCCGCTGCTGCCAGCACAACCACGCGCACGGCTGGCCCTATTACGTCGAAAATCTCTGGATGGCCACGCCGGACAAGGGCCTGGCCGCCGTGATGTACAACGCCTGCACGGTCACGGCGAAAGTCGCCGACGGGACCGAGGTGACCGTCTGTGAGGAAACACGTTACCCCTTCGAGGAAAACGTGCGTTTCACCGTCACGACTCCGAAAACGCTGAAATTTCCGATGTATTTCCGCGTCCCCAAATGGTGCAACGTCATGCAGATATTGATTAATGACAAGCCGGTGAATTGCGAGGTGACGCCGCAAAAGTACGTGCGGATCGACCGCGAATGGAAAAACGGCGACACGGTGGACCTCGTCATGCCGATGGAAATCACGACCCGAACGTGGCAGCAGAACAAAAACTGCGTGAGCGTCGACTACGGGCCGCTGACCTTTTCGCTGAAAATCCGTGAGCGTTACGAGAAGATGAGCAGCCGCGATACCGCGATGAGCGATTCCGGCTGGCAGGCCGGCGCCGACGAATCGGCCTGGCCCTCGTTCGAGATTTACCCCGACTCGCCGTGGAATTATGGGTTGATGATACGTCAAGTTGGTGCCGAAACCATCAGATTGCGAATGCCACTCATGCCGACAAATCCTGAAGTGTTCAAAAAAGAAGTTTTGAGGATGCAGGGCTTTGAACTCGAACGCAAAGAATGGCCGGCGGACGATTATCCGTGGACGACGGACGCGGTGCCGCTGACGCTGAAAATGACGGGGCGGAAAATTCCCGGCTGGCGGACGGACCGGTTCGGGCTGTGCGCCCCGGTGCCGCAAAGCCCCGTCGCGACGGACGAGCCGGTCGAGGAGATCGAACTCATCCCGATGGGCGCCGCCCGGCTTCGCATTTCGGCGTTCCCGACGGTGAAGTGATGCGTTTGTCGGGAAGTATCTCATGAAACGTCACCACGTGGCACGCGTTTACGGCGCCCCCAAACCGCCTTTGAGCAACATGCCGTTGAGATAGGTGCCGCCGACCACCACGTCGCGCACGGCGTTGATGTATTCGATCCGCGTCTGGAAATACGTCTGTTGCGCGATCAGCAGTTCCAGCGACGAGAGTTCCCCCTGCTGCACGCCGCCGCGAACCAGCACGATGCTTTCCTCCGCGTCGGGCAGGATGATCGATTCGTATTGGTTCATGACCGTGCGGGCGTTGAGATAGCTGTTCCATTCGGCGGCGAATCGCGTCCGTAAATCCAGTTGAACCCGTTCGATTTCGCAGGTCTGCGCCATGGCGTCGGCCTGGGCCCGCCGGATGTTCCCCTGGTTGCGGTCGTAAACGCGGAGCGGCATCGTAAAGCCGATATCGCCGCTCATGGCCTTGTCCGAAACGTGATAGCCGAAGGTTCCGCCGACGGTGATGTTGGACACGGCCTGGGCTTCCTCCTGGCGGATGACGCAGTTCGCCTTCTGGCGGCGGAGCTGTTCCAACTGCACCTCGGGGCTGCCGACCGCGAGACGCTGCCAGAGTTCTTCCGCGACCAGATCGAAACAGGCATGGCGCACCGGGTCGGTGATTCCCTGTTTCGGGAGATCGGGCCGCCCGACCATGGCGACCAGTTGCGCCCATTTCTCCTGTTCGTTTTGCTCCGCCTTGGCCAGCTCGACGGACGTCCTGTTTTTCAGAATCCTGTTTTGCAGCAGTTCGGTTTTCCCGAGTTCATACCGCTTGACCAATTCCTCGGTGAAGCCGAGATTCTTTTCCGCTATTTCGACGAGCGACCGATGGGCTTCGACGAGGTGTACGGCCAACATGTAATCGTAAGCATAAGCCTTGACGTCGTTGACCACCTTGACCTGGGCGATCTCCCATTCCTTGCGGGCGATTTCTATCGACCAGCGTTCGACGTTACGGGCGACGCCGAGCTTGTTGCCGCGGATGATTTCCTGTTCGAGGACGAGCCCCTGCCTTCCCTGCGTCCCGTTGTCGGCGTAGTCTTCGCCGAGGAACCCGACGGTCGGATTGGCATAAAGCCCGACCTGGAGCCACGTCCCGTACTTAGCTTGGATTTCCCGCTGCTTTTTCATGAGCGCGGGATTGCTTTGCAGGGCCATCTGTTGCAGTTCCGCGATGGAATAGCCTTGTGTCGGTGTGGCGAATTCGGGAATCACGGCCTGATTCGCTTGCGACTCGTCGGTGTTCGGCAAAGGGCCGTTGCGATACGGAATTGCGGTCGATATGCCCTGCGGGAATTGCGGTTCGGTGGTCGACGGCATGTTGGCCGAAACAGCGACGACCGGTTGCATGTGCGGCGCTTGCGGGGCAAGTTGGGAATAAGGATAGGCAATGCCGCCGGAATTTCCGTAATTCGGCGTCGGGGCGACTTGCGGCGCGACGGGGTTTGGCCGGGGATTCGACAGGGGATTGACCGCTTGCCTTTGCGCGGAAGGTGCGGCCGTTTGCGGGAATGTACCATGACTCGGCGCCGTTCCGGCAAGACGGTTATCGACAGGCGCATAAGGAATTCCGGCGACGTATGTCGGGCCGGAGTCCTGGAACGGCCTTGGCGCTTGCGGGGCGGTTGTGGTGGCGGTCGTTGGGGCAACGGGCTGCGAAACCATCATTTGAGGCGTTGGCGGCATGGACGATGCCGAAAGTGGATATGTCGTTTGCGGCGCATAATTGGGAGCCGTGTTGGCCGAAGTCTGCGGTGCCTGCGTTTGCGGCATGGCAAGATAGCCCGGCGACGGGGCGACTTGTCCCGGCCCTTGGGACCGGAAGTTCTGTTGCGCGGAGTATTGCGGCGACGATTGGGAACGATCCGGATTTCGCGCGGCATCCGCCGGCGCAACGGCGAAAACCCGGGCCGCCGTCGGCGGGGCAGGTGTCGACGCGGAATAATCATTCGGCGCGTGATTGATGTAAACCAGTTGCACGTCGGCGGGATATTGTACCGGCTCCGCACCCGCCGGAGCGCCGCTGGAAACATTGCCGGAGACAGGGCCGGAAATCGCCCGTTGCCATGACGGCTCCGAGTTCCCCGCATATTGGGCGCCGGGCCAAGGCATCACCGATTGTGCTGAAGCGGAACCGCCGACGACAGGGCCTTCTGGAACAGGTTGCTGCGTTTGCGCCCATGCCGAACCGATGCCGAATATCAGCACGGTCGCGATTGATACGAACCATCCGGTACACCGACTCATCATATTCATCTCGCCTTCCTTGACAAGACGTTGCGCTGACGCCGTCACTTCCGTTTTCGGCGATCAACCTGAAAATTATTGTGCTGGCAATATAATTTAAACACATCCGATGAATCGCTTGCTTCGCCAATGGCGGAAAACATCGCTATTTGCGTGACTTCCCTCATTGGCGTGGCAAGCAGCGGCGGAATCGCGGCAAACTTTTTATCGCCAGTACAATATCACTGTACATACTTCCCGTAGATACGGAGCAACGCTTTTTACTGCTATCACAAAACAAAGCATTACAATCAGGATTATCGATCACTGATTCGCGGCATGCGACCCAAGCGGAAAAAAATGTGGTTGTTTGGTTTGTTCCGAAAATTTCCATGAAATGGGTTTTACAGGTGAATCTATTTATACATGCCTCTTGCCGATCATTGCCTGAATTGCCAAAACGGGTTATTTTTCGCATTCGGCATAATCGTGAACCGCTCGAATCGGAAAGGCATTAAGAACGACTTCGGCAGAATCTTTAGCTCCCGATTGCCGAATAAGGTTATTAGGGAGCGCTATGTCCGCGCCCGCTTTGTGCCTTGATGGGTGCGTGAATAAGGGGTTGATGAATGAATTCGTTGAAAAATCATGTTTTCATGAGATATTCCAAGGCGATCGTCCTGCTCGTCGCGGCTTTCGGACTGGGAATGATCATTGCGACGGGAATCGCCCAGCTGCTGGAAACCGGCAAGCAAAAGGTAGCCGAAGACAAACCCGACCCGGCAAAAACCCGCGATGTTTTCGTGCTGAAAAGCCCGCTTCGCGAAGGGAAGGAGATTTCACCCGAGGACGTGCTCGTCGTCCAACAGCCCAAGGACGCGG
Source organism: Thermoguttaceae bacterium (assembly GCA_031548645.1). Lineage (GTDB taxonomy): Bacteria > Planctomycetota > Planctomycetia > Pirellulales > Thermoguttaceae > WRMR01. The sequence goes on along the minus strand of JAVBQX010000014.1, from coordinate 50,356 downwards.
TTCCCCGCGGCGCCGTGAAAACCTACCAGCAAATCGAAGGCCGCAGCGCGAAAACCGAGTTGCCGAAAGGCACCTTGCTTTTGGACGAATTTTTCGTCGGTCGGACGGCGAAAAACAACGCCCAGGGATTTATTCCGCCCGGGTTCCACGCGGTGCCTGTCCAGGTTCACGAACCGGTCACGGACGGGAAAACCGGCATTTCGGCCGTCTTGCCGGGTGACCAGGTTGACATTATTGTCGTACAAAATGACGCGGACACCGGCGACGAAGCGGGGGAATTTGTCCTGTTGGAAAAAATCCCCGTTCTCGATTCCGTTTGGGAGGAAATCGGCGATTCGCAAAAGACTGAAAACAAGGGAACCGTTTCGCTGTTGCTGAGTGACGCGCAACGCAAAAACCTGCAAGACGAATCGCAGGAAGGGACGAAAATCCGCCTTCGGATCTGTCCGCCGCCGGAAACGCAAACCGCCGGTGATTCCCAGCCGCAAAGCCGTTTGGAAGGTCCAGATCCTTACAGCTTACACGACCCGGCCAAACAGCAGCCCGAGTTAATTTCACAAAGCCTCGCGTTCAACGCGAAATCTGCCGAAATCACGGTTGTGATTCGTGACAAAGCTCCTTCGCAGCACATTGCCGGCAATATCGCGCCGGTGGGACAGGTCTTGAGGCCGGTGAACCAAAATGACGTACAATTTTCGGCCCTTCGCGGAATCCCGGCCGAGGGTTATGCCGCGGAAAAATCGGTCATGTCGCAGGTTTCCGCGATTGACAAAATGTTGTCGGACAATAAACTGGTCGAAAATAAGCCAACGCCGCGATATTCGTCGTTTTACGACACGTCCGGCCAGAACGGCAACGCCGACGTGAAATGGCAAGTCGTCGCGCCCCGTCCGCCGGTGGTTTACGAAGCCCGGCCCGAATCGCAAAACCAGTCGCGCGGCGTCTATCGCACAGGCGGGTTGTATATTTCAGCACAATAAACATTTACCGCATACCGTTTTATTTCACCAAATGCCTCATGTTTTCACACGACCAATACGAGGCTCTTGATTTTGGTGAAAACAGGAGACTTGAAAGGTTTGGCGGTTTTGTGCTTGACCGTCCCTGCCCTGCGTCGGCCAATCTGAAAAAAAAATCGTCATCTCTCTGGCAAACGGCGGACGCGGTCTTTCATGTCGATGAAATTTCGACCAAACCCTCAAACGCGTTGGGCGATCGTGGGTATTGGATTCCCAAAACGGACGCCGGACGTTCGGTTTTTCCCGCTCTTAACGATTCGAACGTCGTGAATTCCGAAGCGTGGCAAATTCGACATGACCGGGCCGTATTCGAACTTCGCGGCACCCCCTTCGGACACGTGGGCCTGTTTCCGGAACAGGCGGAAAACTGGGACGCCGTCAAGGCTTTTTGCTTACGACAGACGAAATCAAATTCGGCGCAAAGCGAGCCCGATCAGCAGGCTGCGTTTCGCGTTCTCAACCTGTTCGCCTATACCGGCGGCAGTACGTTGGCCGCGGCCCTTGGCGGTGCGGAGGTGGTCCACGTTGACGCGGCGAAAAATGTGCTCGCTTGGGCCAGAAAAAACGCGAAAATTTCCCAAACATCCCAAACTCAAATTCGTTGGATCGCCGAAGATGCGCAGAAATTCGTACGTCGTGAGCTGAAACGCGGGAATGCTTACCGCGGCGTCATTCTTGATCCGCCAAGCTATGGGCACGGCGCGAAAGGCGAAATCTGGCGTTTGTCGAAACACTTGCCCGACCTGTTGTTCGATTGTTTTTCGTTGCTGGAAGCGGATTTTCCCTGCTTTTTGCTTTTCACCTGCCACACGCCCGGGTTTTCGCTCAACCGTTTGACCAATCTTGTTGTGGAAACGGCAAAAGAGGCGTGGGGGGAACGGTTTGTGCGAAAACGGATGCGACTCGACGCACACACGATGACTTTGCACGCCAAAAGCGGGGCCGCACTCCCATCTGGCGAATCGGTCATGTTTTGCTACAATGACGATTAAATGATGTGTCGAGCCTTTTTTGTGAAAATAATTTCTGATTAAAACGTTATTCCTGTAATCCCATGTCGAACGAACACCCCACAGGCGTCACTTACCAGAAACGCGGCGTGCCCGAAGGGCTTTGGGTGCGTTGCCCCGGCTGTCAGGCGACCATTTTCCGCAAAGAGGCCGAGCGTCGCATGGGCGTTTGCCCCGACTGCGATTACCACTGGTACGTTTCGGCGCAAGAGCGTATCCGGCAAGTGCTTGACGAAGGAACCTTCGAGGAATGGGATGCGGACTTGCTGCCCGGCGACCCGCTCGAATTTTCCGACCGCCGCAGTTACAAGGACCGAATCGCGGACGACCAAAAGCTGACCGGGCTGAAAGAGGCGGCCGTGACCGGGCTCGGTCGTGTGCGTGCCCGGCGGGTTGCGTTCGGCGTGACCGATTCCCGCTTCATCATGGGGAGCATGGGTTCCGTCGTGGGAGAAAAATTGACCCGTGCGATCGAACGTGCGACGGAACAGGACCTTCCGCTGATCATTATTTCCGGTTCCGGCGGTGGGGCCCGAATGCACGAAGGCATTCTTTCCCTGATGCAAATGGCCAAAGTGTCCGCCGCGTTGGCCCGGTTTCACGAAGCCGGGGGATTGTTTATCTCCGTAATGACCAATCCGACGATGGGCGGAGTCGCCGCCAGTTTCGCCTCGCTGGGCGACTTGGTTTTCGCCGAACCGAAAGCCCTGATCGGTTTTGCGGGTCCACGAACGATCAAGGCGACCTTGCGAATCGAATTGCCCAAGGGCTTTCAAACGAGCGAATTTCTTTTGAAACACGGGTTTATCGATCGCATCGTCCGCAGGCCGGATATCAAAACCGAACTGGCCCGGGCGATTGACTATTGCGGCAAATAGCGATTATTGTGCTGACGGTAAAATTTAAACGCATCCGTTGTTGGATCGCGTATTTCGTCGCTCGACGCTGGATGGCGTGTCAGGTAAAATGACGTTGGCAGAAGAAATCTCTCAACAATTCCAACGCAAAGGAGCCGTCATGAAAACCGCCATTGCCGATGCCGTTTCGCTTCGCTTTCCGCCGCTTGCGATTTTCTACGCCCAGGAACCGTCCGCCGATGGCAAGGAGGCGAAGGGCATGTGTTCCATGATTCCCGTCGCGATCGCCGCGAAAGGAGACACCGTTTACATGTCCGCGACAAGTTGCAGTTGTTCCGGCGCCGCGTTCGGGTTCGGGTTGGCCGACTTGAACCCCGACGCGTTTCCGGGCGGGAAGGAATGTTACGACCGCTTCCTCTCTATCGGCAATGAACATTCGGAATCGGGACGCTAGGTCATCGAACGGATGAAAGCGGAAGGCGCCCCGAAAATTCTTATCGATGAATTCAGCGAAGGGGAAGGCTTTTTGAAGACGCCGGAACTTGTCGCGGAATTTTCCGATTCGTTGCCGAAAATCAAGCCGGAAGGACCGTATATCGTCATCAAACCGCTTGAAAAACTGCTTCCCGGCGAACAACCGAAAGTGGTCGCGTTTCTCGTCGACGCGGATCAGTTGTCGGCGCTCACCGTATTGGCCAATTACGCCCGCCGCGGCAACGACAACGTCCGCATTCCCTTCGGCGCCGGCTGCATGACGTTCGCGCTTTATCCATTTTACGAATCGGAACAGGCGGAACCGCGAGCGGTCGTCGGCCTGACCGATATTTCCGCGAGATTTTTTCTGCGCAAAGCGTTGGGGCGCGACTTCATGTCCTTCACCGTGCCGTGGTCGCTTTTCGAGGAAATGGAATCGAACGTATCGGAGAGTTTCCTCACACGTTCCGCCTGGAAAACGATCATGGAAAAATGATCGGCGATGACGGTCGGAAATTTGGGTGCGTGACATATGGCAGCGTACCCGATCGCACCACTGTCGCCGTGCTCCCCTATTGCGCGACGAATGATCCGGAAGTGTTGTGCAGCAGTTCATTGACCGTCTGGGCGTCTTCCTCTTCGCCGACAATCGGCGCCGCCTCTGTTGCGGGTGCGAGAACTGCGCCGGTCGCGGCTCTGGCCTTTGCGAGCAAAGCGCTCAGCGAATCGGCGCTGCCCGGACCTTTCGGCGTTTCCGGTTCCGTTGAGGTTTGCGGCTCCGTTTCAGGCGTAGCAGGCGTTTCTTGTACCGGCAATGTTTCGGGCGGTGTTTCCATTAACGCTTCCGCGGGCGCATCAGGGGGCGATTCGATTTGCGATTCCACTTCGGTTTCCGGCGGCGCGTTGGTTTCGTCGATCGTCGCGATCATTTCGTTGAGTGACGCCGTCGCCCGTTGCCCCGCTTCGCCGCCGCTCAGAGATTCTGACGTAGTTTCATCGACGGGAGTGGCCGCCGCATGTTCGATTGCCGATTTTTCCGGAATGCTTTCTTCAATCACGCTTCCCGTCGGCATCTCAGGCGTGACGGGCTGTTGCGAGCTCGCTTCATCGGCGTGGCCCTGCATCATCTGCTCGCGGGCGCCGTTGACGATGCGCGACATGTGCTCGAACATTTCGCCAAGCGTCGCGGCGACGTCGCTACGGACTTTTTCCACCTTCTGCTCGCTCGCTTCAAGCTGTTTCAAAACCGAGTCGATGGATTCCAGCGAGAGGTCGATCTGTGACTTGATTTCGTGCAACTGACCTTCAATGCTCGTCACTTGCGTCTGCGTTGCCACCACCTGATGCAATGCGTTTTCAAGAAGGCCGCGGATTGCCTGATGATTTTGGGAGTCAATCGACATGAGGAATCTCTCTATTTTGTGCGTTTACAACTGATTTGCGACGCCATTTTTGCTCGTAAATCAATGCAGCAATGGCAATTTTTATCTTATTCATGTAAAATTAGGTCGCGGAAGAAATGTTGTCAAGAAACAATAATCATACAATTGAAGCAAAAATGACTTTGTATCAATTATCAAGCCCGCCGTCATGTCGAATATGATCTCTGCAACAAAAAACCTTGGAAAACCGGAAAAAATGTCCGGCTTTGCAGCACATGCCTTGCCATAGAACACAAGGCACCTTATGATTAAATTGAGTTGTAAGCTTTTATGCTCGAAAACTCAATTTAATTGTACGATTTTTTATATAAACAAAACAAATCTATGTACGCTCTGGTGACAGGTGGCGGCGGTTTTTTGGGACAATATATCGTCAAGCAGTTGCTTGAGCGAGGTGATAAGGTACGCGTCTTTTGCCGAAATCACCACGCCTCTTTCGACGGGCTCAAAATCGATGTTCAACTGGGCGATTTGAGAAAGCCGGCAGATGTACAAGCGGCCTGCCAGGGTGTCGATATTGTTTACCACACCGCCGCGCAAGCCGGCATTTCGTGCCACTGGCGACCGTTTTTTGAAACGAATGCCATCGGAACTCTTTATATAATTGACGCTTGCGTCAAAAGCAGTGTTCAAAAATTGGTATACACGAGCAGCCCCAGCGTAGTTTTTGACGGCAATGATCAGGAAGGCATTGACGAATCATTTCCCTACCCCAGCAACTGGTTGGCCCATTACCCGCGAACGAAAGCCCTTGCGGAGCGTATGGTTCTGACGGCGAATGGCCGCGAAGGATTGTTGACCTGCGCCTTGCGTCCCCACCTGATCTGGGGGCCGGGCGACTGCCACCTGATTCCGCGTTTGATTGCCCGTGCCAAGCAGGGGAAACTTTGCCGTATTGGTGGCGGAACCAATATGGTTGACATCACTTATGTCGAAAACGCGGCGAACGCCCATTTGTTGGCCGGCGATGCTTTATTCGACGGAAGTCCTGTTGCTGGAAATTGTTATTTCATTTCACAGGGTATGCCGGTCAATTGTTGGGACCTCATCAATGAATTGCTGACCATCGCGAAATTGCCGCTAATCACCCGGTCGATTTCTTTCCAGTCCGCATGGCGCAGAAGCGTGTTTCTTGAAAATTGCTACGGATTATTAGGCTTTCGCGGCGAACCTGCCATCACGCGATTTCTCGTGATGCAACTGGCGCGTTCCCATTGGTTTAACATTTCCCGCGCCAAAAGCGACTTCGGCTATCGCCCCACGGTTTCAACCGAAGAAGGTCTCGCCCGACTTGCCGCCGAAATGCACGGATAAAATGCACAACAAACAATAATTGTGAATTCCACTCCGTTCTCGCTGTGCAAACGACAAAGGCTGATTATACTTGAAATGAGCAAATTTGTTTCTCGCAGAGACGCAGAGGGTTTTTAGAACAATCACGTTATGAAAAATGCTGCAATATAGGTTTTTGCAACTAGCAATGCTCATTTTTGTTTTCGTACAAATTACCACTCAGCGTCCTTTGCGTCTCTGCGAGAAAGATTTCGTCCTTCGCTGTTCTCCTAAACAATAAAACTCCTTCCCGCCCCGTCCCCCAAGCTTATGCGTTGCATATAAAATACGCATTCTTTGCGAGTCGAGCGAATAAAACAAAAAAATGAGTCGCGAAGACCAGGCAAAATTCATCGGCGAACTCCCCGTCGGGCGACTGCTCCTGCGGTTTTCCGTTCCCGCCGTGACGGGCATGTTCGTCAACACCTCCTACGGCATCATCGACCGTATTTTCGTCAACAACGTGTTCGGGGAAGACGCACTCGCCGCGGTGGCGCTGTCGTTCCCGATCATGCTGATCATGCTCTCGGCGGCCATGATGATCGGCATCGGAACCAACACGCTGCTTTCGATCCGATTGGGCCAAAACCGGCTTGACGAGGCCGAACGTCTCATGGGCGTCGCGTTGTGCCTGTTTCTTGCGGTGACCGTGCTGTTTACCGTTTTCGGATTGATTTTTCTTGAGCCGCTGCTGAGATTTTTCGGCGCCACCGACGTCACGCTGCCGATGGCCAAACGGTTCCTGCGCATCATCATCTTCGGAACGTTTTTCATGCAGATTTCGTTCGGCATCAACGGCTTTCTGCGCAGCGAGGGCAAGGTGCACATCGCCATGATCACGCTGATCATTTCGGCGGTCGTCAATATCATCCTGTCGTGGTTCTTTCTCTTCGTGCTCAAAACGGGCATCGAAGGCCCGGCCATTGCCAACGTCATTTCGCAGGCGGTTTCGTCCGTGTGGATCGCGTGGTACTATTTATCCGGTCGCACGCTGCTCCGCTGGCGTTTGAAATATATCCGCTTCGACCTCGAACGTGTCCGGCTGATTTGCCACATGGGGCTGGCGCCCTGCCTGATGAACCTGGCCGGTTGCGTGATCATCGCCCTGATCAACCACCAGTTTCTCTGGCATGCGGACGCGAATTGGACCGGCGAAAGCGGAATTGCGGCCATGAGCATCTGCCAGTCGATCTTTCAACTGGTGTTCGCGGTCGTGCTCGGCATCAGCCAGGGCGGACAACCGGTCGTCGGCTACAACACGGGCGCGAAAAAATACGCGAGGGTCGCCAAAACCTTCGCCCTGATGCTGGGGTTCGTCTTTTTTTTGAACCTGTGTTACACGCTCATCGTGCTGTTGTTTCCGAAAACCGTGCTGTACCTGTTCCTGCGAAACACGCCCGAACTTGCCCCGCTGGCCGAACGCGCGATTCGCATCTTCATGCTGATGTTCCCCGGCGTCGGCGTGGCGGTCATCACGACGAACTATTTTCAGGCGACCGGCCGCGGTCTCGTCGCCCTCATGCTGACGATGATCCGGCAGGTTTTCATTTTGATCCCGTTGTATTGCGTATTGCCCCAATATCTCGGTTTCGACGGCATTTGGGTCGCCACACCCATCTCGGACGGCATCGCGACCATGATCGCCCTCAGCCTGGCCGTGTACGAATTCCGGCGACTGCGCCGTTTGAGTACCATGCCGCAGGAAGAATCAGGGAATGCAGAATGCAGAATTCAGAATGCAGAATGATGGATTCATCAATTTGTACGCAATACCCCATCCATAATTGCCCTTGACCTTGGGGGGCATTTTTCGTATGACTCTCACGTGGCGTTGTTTTTCGGCCACACCCCCTCCAATACATATAAATCAATCAGGCTGCGTAAAATACACGGGATAAGGATGTCCGTTTTTCGCATAATTCCACAATATTTTCGACTTACCTGCCGGTTTGCGGCATGTTTCATTGTTATAACCTGCGGCGTTTTGCTGACAACGTCTGTGTGTGCGCAGGGTTTGCGCGCCATGTTCGAAGCCTATAAGGAAGAGCAGCAGCTCAACGAAATCAATAATGGCGGCAGACCGGGCTATGTCGCCCCGCGCAATGATTCGTCGTCCGATTCGTTTGTCGTCCCCCCGAAATCCGGGGCCGGTCAGCCCGGTTTCAATCCGCCGCCTTCCAATGCCCCTGTGCAAATCGCGTCAAGTCACCGGCCGGACATCACACCGCGGCAGTTTCCGCAATCCTCCGCGACCGGACAAGCGTCTTATATGTCGCAGTCACCGATGACACCGCAGATGACACCACCCGCGACGCAACCGATGCCACAATCAATGCCGCAGCATGTGTCGTCACCGCCAACGCCGCCACAAACCGCCGATTGGGGCAACACGACCTTGCGGGCGGCACAACAGTATTCCCCCGCGATGACCGATGAGGCGACGGTACGCAGGGCTTTGCTCGGCGAGCGTCAAAACGACGCGCGGCTCAACGACGTCTGTTTCGCGACGCCGCTCATCGGTTGGGCCGTCGGCGATTGCGGCGTCATCTGGCACACGCAAAACGGCGGGCAAAACTGGCGGCAGCAGGAAAGCGGGACCGGGGCCCCGCTGTTTGCCGTTGATTTCATCGACCCGCAAAACGGTTTTGCCGTCGGCGGTACGACCGAACCGTATTCGCACCGAGGTTGCGGCATTGTGCTGCGAACCTCGAACGGCGGTCAAAGTTGGGAACGGCTTGCGAACTTTCCGTTTCCGATCCTGTATTGCGTTCGCATTGACGTGCCGGGCCGGCTTTGGGTCGCCGGGAGTTCTTCGGAACAGTGCCCGACGGGTATTATGCGAACGTCGGACAACGGCCAAACCTGGCAAATGCAGCCGGGCGCAAAAAACGAAGGCTGGGCCTCGCTCGGTTTTATCGACGCGCCCGCCGGTTCAAATTTCGGTTCAAACGTCGACACATCCGGCGGCGTAAAAATCGGCGCGGGCATCGGACTTGACGGCGCGATTCAAGTCGTGCGGGAAAAGCCGACGCTGTCCAAAACGCCGCCGCTCGGGCTGCGACGGGCCAACGCGATCGACGTTTTCAGCCCGCGTTTCGCGCCGCAAATGCCGGGACAAAACGCATCGCCCTACACCGGATGGTTGGTCGGCGATGGCGGCGTGATCATGTGCTCGCGCAACACGGGCATGGCCTGGGAAGTGCCCCAGGGCTTTTTGCCGATCGACCGGCCCGACCTGTTCGACTTTCAAGCGGTGTTCGCACGTGATACCAACATTTGGGTCGCGGGCACTCCCGGGACGCTGATTTTTTATTCGAACGATTGCGGCGCAAATTGGCAAGCGGCGCCCAGCGGCATCACGACGCCGATTCGTAAAATACGCTTTATCACGCCGCAACAGGGTTACGCCGTCGGTGACCTGGGAGTGATTCTCGCGACTCCTGACGGCGGCAGAACCTGGCATACGCAACGTGCCGGAGGGACGCGACTGGCCGTTCTCGGCCTGTTCGGCCGCATGCAGGACGTGCCTTACGAAGCGATGGCCCGGCTTTGTCTCGATGAAGGCCACCTCGGCGGAGTGAGCGTCCTGTTCCGGCAGGACTCGATGCGGCAGGACGGCAACGAAATTCCCGCGGTGCGTCGCCTGCACGAAGCGACGGTCAACTGCGGCGGCACGAGCAGCATGCAGCCTTGGGCCTTTTCGATCGATCACGACGAACTGCCCGGCGACATGGAACGCGTCATTGAGCGGCTCGAACTCGAAAACGACGGGCACGGGCTTGCGAGGCTGCGCGAGCACCTCGTCGCGACGATTCGCACCTGGCGCCCGAATGTTTTACTGGTGCCGGGCAACACGCCGTCAAATAATACGACACAAAACCCGTATATCGAGTTGTCGCACGATCCGGCCCGCGACCTGCTGCAACGCGAAATCGTCGCGGCGGTGCAGGCGGCGGCCAACCCGATGGCCTATCCGGAACAATTGACCGAAACCGGCCTGCAAACGTGGCAGGTTGACAAAGTCCACATGTGCTGCAACGCGACCGCGCAACAACAGGGCGGAGACGCCGAACAGCAACGACGCAACGCTTCGGCGATCGCCAATATGGAACTGCGGACGCAAACGCTTGCCGCCCGATACGGAAAAACCTGGGGCGACATGGCCCAGGCGGCCCGCTCGCTGTTCGACACGGAGCCCGTGATTCCGGCGGCGGTCGTGCCGTTTCGCACCGTGTTCGACGCCCTGGCCCTGCAACAGAATCGCGATCCCGCCGAAGTCAATCGCGGCTCGCTCATGGGCGCGATTTCACTGCCGAACGGAAGCGAGGCTCGCCGTGCGACGCAGGGGCTTTCGATGATTCCGCAATATGAGAATATTCAACAGCGAATCATGCACCAAAACACGGCCCGAAGCGTCATCAGCGGATTGGGACGCGGCGGTCGACTGGCCGACGGAAATTTCATTCTTGCGCAGGTCGACGGCCTGACGCAACGTCTTGACCGCGAGTCGTCCGTGCAAACCCTGCTCGAAATGGGCAACCGGCTTTACCTCACCGGTCAATGGGACGGCGCGGCGGAAATTTATCAGCGTCTGGCCGGTCGTGATCCGACGCACGTTTCGACGAAAGCCGCGTACGCCTGGCTTTTGCAGTACTTGTGCAGCTTCAACGAAGGCGAACGAGCAGGCGAGCATGACGCGGTCGTCAATCTTGAGAACGCAAAATTCGACGCGACAAGTATTGACCGGGACAAACTGTTCGGCATGACGAACGAGATCGGTTTGCGTTCGACCGACATGCAAGGCAGTCGAAAAATCAACGACTGGTCGACGGGGCAAGCCCGCTCGACGAATCAATACGGTAAGGCGCTCATGCTCGCCGACTTCGTCAACAAGGTCTCGCCCGAGGTGTTGAACGATCCCCGGGTGCGGTTCTGTCTCGCGGCGGCACAAATCAAAAACGGCGAATCGCGACTCGCCGAAGGCTATTACCTCAAACGCAGCATGGCGCCGAATGATGATTTGTGGGCCGTTCGGGCGGCCAGTGAAATGTGGGCCAACGGTTCGCAAAATCAAGGCCGATCAACGCTGCATCTGCCGACGATTTCCTGCCGGTTTACCGCCGAACGTCCGTTCCTTGACGGGAAGCTCAACGACGAAGTCTGGTCGCAATGTGCGCCGGTCGTTTTTTCAAGCGACAACGCGACGACAAACGAAAATCGCGAAAACGCCGACAAACCCGCCGAAACGCTGAAGCCGCAAATCGAAAAAACGGCCTCGCGGGATTATCGCGAACAGACGAGCACGCGAATCCAATCCCTCGGTACCGAGGCGATGTTCCTTTACGATCATGAGTTCCTGTATGTCGCGCTGCGATGCCGGAAATCGGACGGTTTTGCCTACCGTTACCGGGATTTCAGCGAAATTCCGCGAACGCACGATCCGAACCTTTCCGGCGAAGACCGCGTCGAAATGCTGCTCGACCTGAAGCGAAATTACACGACCTACGACACGTTCGAGCTGGACTACCGCGGCTGGATCAGCGAATCAAAATGGCATGACAAAAACTGGAATCCCCGCTGGTTCGTCGCGCGGCACGAGGACGAAACCCATTGGTATGTCGAAGCGGCCATTCCGTTGGACCAGTTGACCGACGCGAAACCGAAGCCGGGCGTCCTGTGGGGAATCGCGCTTCGCAGACTCGTCCCCTGCGAAGGAATCGACGCGTGGAACGCCAAAAATTCGTTCAACACGCGCGAAGGTTTCGGATACCTCGTTTTTGAGTAGGCTGTCGATTGCAGCTGAACTGCCCCGTCGAAATACCTCCTGCGTGCAACACCGTCACTGCTTTTCGAGGGTGAGCATGCGGACGCGGCCTTCGTCGCGAATCGAAATTTTGCCTTCCCGGGCGAGCCAGCCGATGCCTTCCATGACGTAATCGCGGGGGCAATCGATCCGCCGCACCAGCGCGCTGACGCTCATCGAACCGTTGATGTCCAGTTCGTGCCAAATGCGACCGGCCATGAGGCCGATGTTCAAAACCTGGTCTTCGTTCATGATGGGGAGTGTGTGCGGCGAATCAAAAGTCAAACGTACCGTTCCAGCGGACGAAGGCTTCGAGCGCGTAATATTCGGGCAAACCGATCTGGTTGTACAGCAGCGCGGTGTTCCTGTTGCGGTCTTCGGCTCGCTGCCAGAACTCACGGGTATCGGAGCCGGGGAAAAGGGCGCGGTCTTTCTGCGTTTCGTGCCGGAAAATGGCACTTTTTTTCCGTTCCAGGTCACCGGGGCTCAACGGAACGGCGATCTCAATCTGGTCCAGCGGCCATTCCTGCCAGGCACCCCGGTACAACAGGACGTCGGGCAAATCAAGACCTTCCTGGCGCATCTGCTGCAAGACCCGCAATATGATCACGGCACAAACCCGGTGCGTTCCGTGCGGGTCGGTCATGTCGCCTGCTACATAGACCTGACGCGGGGCGACCTCTTCAATACATCGACGCACGATATCATAATCTTCCTGCGACGGCGGTTTTTTATCAATTGTTCCGGTCTGGTAGAATGGCAGGTTCAAAAAATGCAAATCTTCCTGGCGGCAACCGCATACCCGAGCCGCTTCTTCCGCCTCGCTTTGCCGGATCATGCGTTTCAATTCAAGCACTTCGGCGGCATCGCCCATGCCGGGTTTTTTCGACTCAAGCGATTGTTGGATATGCCTGTTCAGATCGACCGATTTCTCAACGTCAATGCCATATTGTTTATTAACTTGAGTCATTAAATTAGCTATCCGCATGGTATCATGATCATGTACGGCGATGTTTCCGCTGGTCATGTAAGCGACATGCAGGCAGTTGCCATCTTCAACAAGGCGAATCATGGTTCCGCCCATGCTGATGACGTCATCATCCGGATGCGGGCTGAAACAAAGGACGTTTCTTAGTTGATCAACATGATTATCAAGATCATCTTTATCAGTTTCATGGTTATTCTGGCAAGGGTGATATTGAATCGTCTCGTTGAGCCACAAGAAAACATTGTGGCAAAGTTTTGGGGCGGGTCCATGCAAACGCAGGAGTTGGTGCAATCCGTGATCGCGAAAATCGTCGTCGGTCAGTTTCAGGAGCGCCTTTTGCGTACGTTCGCAGAGCCAGAGCACGGCCCGCTTGATCATCGCGTCATCCCAGGTGACGCTCATGACGACCCAGGGCGTGATGACGGAGGTCAGCGCGGCGGCGGCGGGCTTGTCGATGAGGTAATTGATGTCGGCGTGATCGCGCAACCGGCTTGCCGGGACGGCTTCGGACGGATTGTCTTCGACCACGCGTTTCATGATTTTCGCCTTGTGATCGCCGAAAGCCATGACGAGAATTTTTTTCGCCTGCATGATGGTCGCCATGCCGACGGTCAGCCCCTGCATGGGGACGTTGGTTTCGCTGAAAAAGTCGGACGCGGCCGCCTGCCGCGTGATCGGATCGAGCGTCGTCAGCCGCGTTTTGCTCCGGATCGACGTGTAGGGCTCGTTGAAACCGATGCTCCCGTTGGGGCCGACACCCAGAATGACCAGGTCGAACGAGCCCGCCGAACGAATCGCCTCATCGTAACGGAAGCAATACTTGTCCGCTTCCGCCTGCGGCACCGACGTGTCAAAGACGTGAATATTGTTTTCCGGAATATTGACGTATTTGAACAAGGCGTCCTGCATGATGCGAGTCTGGCTTTGGGCCTGTTCCTTTTCGAGGCCGTAATACTCGTTGATGCTGAAGGTCATCACGCGCGACATGTCGAGCCCTTCCTCGCGGCGCAGGCGGACGAGTTCGCGGTAAACGCCGATCGGCGTCGAGCCGGCGACCAGTCCCAGGATGGCGACATGTCCCAAGGCGTTGCGTTCGCGGATCGTGTTGGCGATCAACTGCGCCACGTGCTTCGAAGCCGCGTCGCTCGTTTCAAACATGTAGCAGGGCGTCTCCGTGCCCGGCACGGCCTGGGCCGACGTATTGGGATTCGCAAACGACATCAATGGCTCCTTGTTGGAAATGAAAAAATTTCGGAATCAGGATTCTGCCGGAAATCAATCCGTATGAATGGCAGCCGGGAACGCAGTGAGCGCAGCGAACGGAGTGACCGGTGTGGGGCGAGTCCGTTTGTGTAAGCGGATTTGGGGTTTTCGTTTTGCCGTTCAGAATTTTTCGGGTATCAATGTGCTTTCTGCTTTGCGGGGCATCTCTCCGGTCACTCCGCTGCGCTGCGTTTCCGTCTGTCATTTCGGCGGTCACGGCGTGACCGCCCTACCTCGGCCGATGCGTTCGACAACCGAGTTTCGCGCAAATGGCGTCGTCCATTTCGCGCGTACCGACGGCGGTCGGGTCGTTGCGATCGGCTTTCATGTCGTAGGTCACCGATTTCCCTTCGGCGATGACCGCCGCGACGGCGTTTTCCAGCCGCGTGGCCGCGTCCTTTTCGCCGAGATGCTTGAGCATCAACATGCCGGAAAGAATCACGGCGGTCGGATTGACCTTGTTGAGCCCCTTGTACTTGGGGGCGCTCCCGTGCGTCGCTTCGAACACCGCGCCGTCCGGTCCGAGGTTCGCTCCCGGCGCGACGCCCAGTCCGCCGACCAGTCCCGCGGCCAGGTCGCTCAAAATGTCGCCGTACAAGTTCGGCAGCACGACCACATCATACAATTCCGGCTTCTGTACGAGCTGCATGCACATGTTGTCGACGATGCGGTCTTCGAATTCGATGTCCGGGTAACCCTTGGCCACTTCGCGGGCCGTTTCCAGATACAGCCCGTCGCTGAATTTCATGATATTGGCCTTGTGCACGGCGGTCACCTTTTTGCGGCCGTTTTCCCGCGCGTAATCGAAGGCGCATTTCACGATCCGCTTCGAGCCGGTCACGCTGATCGGTTTGATCGAGATGCCCGTTTCCTCCGGCCCGGTCGAAATTTTGCGGCCCGTGGCCAAGCGATTGATTTCGGCGATCAGTTCGGCCGTTTTCGCGTCGCCGCGTTCAAATTCGATGCCCGCGTACAGGTCTTCCGTGTTTTCGCGAACGATGACGATGTCGACCGGCGTTTTGTCGTACAGCGTCCGGACGCCGGGGTAATATTTGCACGGGCGGATGCAGGCGAACAGCCCCAATTCCTGGCGCAGAAACACGTTGATGCTGCGGAAGCCGGTTCCGACGGGCGTTGTGATCGGGGCTTTGAGCGCGCAACGGGTCCGCCGCACGCTTTCCAGAACCGAATCGGGCAGCGGATTGCCGGTTTTGGCCATGACGTCGACGCCGGCTTCCTGCAAATCCCAGTTGATTTTCACGCCGGTCGCGTCAACGCACTGCCGCGCGGCCGCGGCCAAATCCGGTCCCGTCCCGTCTCCAAGAATCAAAGTCACATCATGGGCCATGTCATTCGCCTTTCTATTATTTTGAATCAAAAATCAATTTTGTCTGTGTGAGCCCAAGGAATGAAGTCTCATGACCAGCGTTTTCCCGTGGACTATGTTTTAAAAATATTATTCTACCATAACGGAATCCCCGGTCAACAAATCAAAATGGACCGGAAAAGTCAAGCGACTTGTTTGGAAACAACGAAAAAAGGTCGTCGCCCCACCTTCATAAACTTGGCACGACTTATCACTTTCCATTTCCGCAGGTTGATTGCAGCCGAAAATTAAAGTATCATCAAAGGAATAAGATGCTTGTATTGTATTTGATATGAGAGAGATTGAAATAATGATGAAAACAGCATATTGCGTGATTTTGATGCCGGTCGTGATGATCGGAGCGATGATGCTTCAAGACCCCGTTGCGGCTCAAACGGCGAAAAAGTCGGACGCGGAACTCGAAACGATGCGGCAGGTCATGATCGACAAGGGCATCGCCTATTTACGGACGCAACAATTGGCAAGCGGTTCGTTTTCGACGCATCCGCGTTCGGGGATCGGGCCGACGGCGGTGGCGACCGTCGGGCTGCTCAAGGTCGGCGTCGCCCCGGACGACCCGATGGTTAAAAAGGCGATCGACTATCTGATGACCTTCGCGAAGGAAAGCGGGGCCTTCGCTTCGCCCGGCGAGCAGATCGTCAATTACGAAACCTGCGTCGTCATGCTGGCCCTGTCGCTGGCCAACAACGGCGGGGTGTATGACGACATCATCAAACGGGCCGACGCCTTCATGCGCGGGCAGCAGTACACCGAGGCCAACGGGCATTCGCCCGGCGACCCGAATTACGGCGGCGTCGGTTACGGCGGTGACGGTCGGGCCGATCTCTCGAACACCGAATTTCTCATCGAAGCGCTTCGCATCACGAGCAAGGGGGCCGACGATCCGGCCATTCAAAAGGCGCTCGTCTTCGTATCACGATGCCAGAATTTCGAATCGGAACACAACGAATCGCCGAAAGTGCTCAAAAACCCCGACGGCGGTTTTTATTACACGGCCGCAAACGGCGGCGAAAGTCCCGCGGGCGAAACGGCCGACGGCGGACTCCGCAGTTACGGGTCGATGACCTACGCGGGTTTCAAGAGCCTGATTTACGCCGGACTGACCCCGTCCGACCCGCGTTACCGGGCGGCGGTGTCATGGCTCCAAAAGCATTACGATCTCGAATCGAATCCCGGTATGGGGCAGCGAGGGTTGTTCTATTATTACCAGATGATGGGCAAAACGCTTGCCGTGACAGGTTGGGACAGCTTCGTCTCCGAAGACGGCGTCGAACACGACTGGCGGGCCGAACTGATCCAAATGTTTTCGATGCGCCAGCGCGAAGACGGCTCGTGGGTCAACGCCGAACGCCTCTGGATGGAGGGCGATCCGAACCTCGTCACCGGCTACGTCCTCATGGTGTTGGGTGAGTGCAAAAAGGAAGTCGGGACGACCGGAAAATGATACGCAAAAAACACCGGGCGGCTTTCTCCTGCAATGTGACGTATTTTCGCAAGTTGTCATTATCGGGGGCTTTTCAGCCGGCTACTTGCATGTATAATGTCAAAATTCGTGAGAAAAAATCTTTCCAATTGAAGATCGATATGTTTTCAGCACGATTGCTTTCGACGCAATTGCAATAAAATCAATAGTTTATATCAAGGAATGTTTCTCAGATGTCAAAACCGCAACATAAAGTGAAAAAAGCCAATCATGGCAAACGCCCCGCCAGTTCCAAAATGCGTAAGGCGAAACGCCATAAGGTGAAAACCTGAAATAATTTGAAATTCGACGTGTATTAATACGCAATTCATACGTATGAATATTACATGGGTCGAATTAATCTCAATTGCATAAACCATTACGGAGTTGGGTGTTGGGTAAAAAAGAGTTGCTCGTCGATTCTTCGTGCTATGACGTGAATAAGCCTGTGGCGGAAATCGACGAAATTCGAAAATATAATCAACAACGCTTTGAAATGGAGCAGTTGACGGCGGTTCTTTACGAAAATCCCGAAAACTTTTCTTGCGTTGGGTACAAGGATATTTCCGACAAGGAGTTTTGGGTCCGGGGTCACATGCCGAGTTTCGCCCTCATGCCGGGTGTGATCATGTGTGAGGTGGCGGCTCAATTGGCGAGTTATTTTACGACGAAACACCAAATCATGGATGCTTCGGCCACGATGGGCTTTGCCGGACTGGACAAAGTCCGCTTTCGTGGAATGGTTAGGCCCGGCGACCGCTTGATCATGCAGGCTAAACTCATCACGGCCCGACGAATTCTGATTACGGCCCATTTTGTCGGCTTGGTCAACGATGAACTGGTCTGCGAAGGGATCATCAAGGGCGTACCGCTCAATCTGGAAGCGGAACTTTAGCGTTTTTTCCGGCGCCGGTCGTCTACCATCGTCTTTATTCTCTCTTTCAATTTCGCACGACATGAGAAAGCGTTCCCATCAAGTCGCGTTGACGCATCTTCCGCCGGAAGTCGAGGCCCTGTTGCCGGATGATCTTCCGCAACCGTGGGACGCAAAAGCTTTGTTCGAACGCGTCGCCCCGCTCGAACTGGAAATCGGTTCCGGCCGCGGACTTTTCATCACGCAGGCCGCCGCGGCATTGCCGGCTCATGATTTTCTCGGCATAGAAATTTCGAAAAAATACGCGAAACACTGCGCGGTCTTGATCGCGAAAAAGCAATTGACCAATGCGCTGATGGTTTGCGGCGACGCACAGTCCGTGCTGCGTGAACGAATCCCGGATCAATCCCTGGCCGCGGTACACATTTATTTCCCCGACCCGTGGTGGAAACGCCGACACCGGAAACGCCGCATCGTCTGCGAGGCGGTCATCGGCTTGGTGCATCAAAAACTCATACCCGGCGGCAAACTGCATTTCTGGACCGACGTGCAGGAATATTTCCTCGCCGGCCTGCAAAGCATCGCCCGTGTGCCGGGGTTTGACGGCCCGTTCGAGATCGACGAACACGCTGCAGAACACGATTTCGATTACAGGACGCACTTCGAACGCCGCACCCGTCTGCACGGTGAGCCGGTGTACCGCTCGCTGTTTATCAAGTCGCGTCCCACTGCCTTCTGAAACGACATGGAAACAGTCAAAAAATAATTTCTCCATGATTGGTTCGTCTTGAAAACCCGGATGCTGTATGTCTCCGGGCAGGCAAGGGGGCTTTCAAATCGGGAGGGAATCATCTTATATCGTCACCACGATATTTTAATTCGGGAATGTCAAGCGATTCCCCCTCGGCGGCCTTTCGCAGTTTTGCCAGGGCGCGGGTTTCAATCTGCCGGATGCGTTCCTTGGTGACCCCCATTTCGGTGCCGACTTGTCGGAGCGTCTGCGGCTGCGCGACTTGCCCCAATCCGAAACGGTTGACGATGATATGCTGTTCGCGGTCGTCGAGTTCCCGCAGGAACCGGTCGACCTGGGCCTCGCGTTCGAGCTGATTTTTTTCCTCGAACGAAATGTCCGCGCGTTCGTCGACAGCCAGTTCGAAAATATCGGAGTCGGTCAGCAGGAATCGCTCGTGGTAGCGTTTTTCATCGGGGATCGTGCGTGCGAAGTTGCGCATGATGGCCCACGTCGCGTAGGTGCTGAAGCGGTTCCCGCGGGTATAGTCGAATTTTTCAACCGCCCGAATCAGCGAAAGGTTGCCGTCGCTGATCAATTCGAACAGGTTGGTCATGGGCCCGACGTGCCGCTTGGCGATCGAAACGACCAGCCGCAGGTTCGCCGATACGATCTCGTTTTTCGTCTCAATCGCCTGGTCGTAAAACTGCTCGATCTGCCGCATCGTGTGGGCGTTGGGGCGGTCGGGATTCAACGAATCGCGAAGCACGGCGGCCTTGTACTTCAGGTAATTCATCTTGCGGAACAAGTGCAGTTCCTGTTCCGGGGTGAGCAGCGGCACGTCGTACAGCCGGGCCAGGTAGGGCGGCAGTCCTTCCGGTAATCGCGCCGGTACACGGCTTGTCTTTTCGCCTGTGTCAAGGCCGATTTGCGGCGGCGGGATCGGTCCGCAAACGCGCTTTTCCTCGTTGCCGCTACGGATCATGTCGAATTCCGGGCTGTCGATGTAATCAATGGGCAACTGGCGAATGCGTTCCGCCCTCATCTGGCCGACGATGCGGTAAATGCTCCCGACGGTCCGGTGGTGCTTGAAGGCCAGCGATTGAATCGTATCGCCGTGACGGTAACTGCGAAAAATCTGGTGTTTCGTTTCATCGCGCAACGGTTCGTTTCGGCGGGAAAACAACGGAATGTCCGCGTTGTTCTCGTCGAAGGTTTTCAGCGTGTAACGAATCGTCTCGACGCTGCGGCCGCTGCTTTGGGCCAGGCGTCGCGCCACTTCGGTCGGTGTGATGCCCAAGGAGGCGAGTTCGCGGCCTTTTTTGACGAACTGTTGCTTTTCGGTTTCGGACAATTGACTGAACCGACTGCTGCGTTCGACGCGTTCCGGGTTGTCCTTCACGAACCAATCGACGGAACTGTCGAGAAAACCGATGCGACGCTTGCCGTCGAAAAGGAATTTGCGACCGCAAAGCGTACTCTTCCGCCAGCGCGAAATCGTTTTCGAGGCCACGTTGAACCGCTTGCACAACTCGTTGATGGTCCAGACTTTTTCCGGCATCGTATCGTTCGTAATGTCAACCGAATCGGAAAGGTCTTCGATCAACATCAACAGGTCGGCCCGAAGGTCCGCGGCCTCCATCGTCACGTCTTCGAAAATTTCCGTTTGAAATTCCGTGATGCGGAGAGAGACGTATTTGTAAGAATATTCAATATCGTCCCGGAGTTCGCGCAGAAGCTCCTCGGCGCGGTCCATTTGCGATATTTTTTTGTCTTTCGGAGCGTAACGAACCAGTTGATCGCGCAATTCCTTCATCACCGCGTTTCGGTAGTCCCTGATCATCACTCCCTCCTCTCAAGCCGAAGGTTCGGCTTTTGGGGTGCCCGGCTCAATCCCCGGCGGAATTGAACACATTGCCCTATGATCCCCGCATCCCGGATAAGCTCCTGCGTTTTGCGTTGGGAAACGAACTTCCGCCACAAATAGCTTTTAAGCGGGAGACGGGGGTTACTATTGATACGCTTGGCCGTCGAAAAAGTTCACAAGATTTCGTAAAAATTCACAAAGGATAACGAAAAAAGTTTTGCGTTTCAAATATAAAGCAAACGTTATGCAAAAAAATTTCTATTTTGATTTTTGTCTTGATTTTGAAGTGCAGTCAATCATGTCGAAACGGAAATCGTAATGACAAGTTTCATGATAACAGTTATTTTTGGCAATACAATCTGAAATAAATAATTTTCACGAATTTTGAACAAAATATTTGCTTGGAAAAAAGCAGCAGGCTATTTTTCGTCGACACCGCAAAATCGACAAAAATTCAGTCATTTTGTCTATTTCGTATCAGAGACCAGCTGTCCCCAGTTTTTGGAATACCAAACTGCGGTTGATTCCGGACGCTCCGTTTCATCGGTGGATTCTTCGGGCAAACGCCGACTGATCATGGCCGCGGCTCCTTCGTCATTATCAAGCAGTTGCAAGCCCTGTTCGGGCGGCAAAACCGACAGGGCCGAGGCCAAGGCGTCCGCAGTAATCGCATCCGGGGCAAAAACGGTCACGGCAGTTTGGTTCGTCAAACCCAGTCCGGTTTTCGGGTCGACGATGTGTGAATATTTGACACCGTCAATCAAAGCGTAGCGTGAAAGGTCGCCGGACGAAGCCAACGCAATTCCATCGGTCACGACACGACCGATCTCTTTGTTGTGCGCAGAAACCCCAAGTACCCATCCGTTTGCATCTCCTGAAACCGCCTCGGCATCATTCGCCGGCGGAATGCCGTACACTCGAATATCCCCCCCGGCATCGACCAGCGCGGCTGTGATTCCCTGCTGTTTCAGCGTTGCGACGGCTTGGTCGATGATATCGCCTTTGGCAATGCCGCCGAGGTCGAACAGCATTTTATCTTTTTTCAATGTCACGGTTTGCGATTTTTCGTCGATCTCCCAAAGGTCGTTTCCGACCAAGGCCCGGGCATCTTCCAGCAATCGTTTTTCGGGGAATTCATGCAAGCGTCTCGCCCGTCGCCAAAGCCGGACAATCGGCCCGACCGTAATGTCAAACGCGCCTTGCGAATCCGTTGAAATTTGTTTCGCCTTTTTCAGTACACGGAACAGGTCATCGCTCACCGGAACGGGCTTGCCGGTTTTGCCGCCTTCGCGACAAAGCCGCATCAGCTCGCTGGCCGAATCGTAATCGGTCATCCGGTCGCTCATTTCCTGCGCGCGACGAAACGCCGCTTCAGCCGCGGTTTTGGCCGCCGCTTCATTTTCCGCGCAAATGATCATGCGTACCGGAATCGACATGGCGGTTTCCTGAAATGTGTAACGCTGCAAATCCCCGGCCATACTATTCGATTGCGTCATCACGCAAAACAAGCCGGCCAGAAGCGGCAACATGAACAACGCAAGGCGCGGCCGTTGACGAAATTTCAGGATGTTTGCATGATATTGTTTTGTCATCGACCTGTTTTGGAAATGTGTTTCGAAATTTATGGGGTTTGAAAACCCCTTGTTTTTTGTTATAGTGACGTGAAATGTTTTTCGTCCCGCCCCCATTATACATGGGATTGAAGTAAAAAGCCCGTCTTTTTTTGTCACGCGGCGAAAACTCCCACCTCACGCAAATTTTTCCGATATCAATATCAACGCAAATGTTTCAAACGCTGTTTCATATTCCGGTCGAAGTGTTCGGTCTGCCGCTTTTGGGGTTTCAGGGCCTGTTGTTCTGGGGATTTCTCCTCCTCGCGGTGATCTGGTCTCTTTGGGTCTTTCTGAAACGCGGACTAAATTCGGACGACATCAGCTTCAGCGTCGTCATCCTGTTGGTTGCCCTGGCCGCGGCGGTGTTTCTCCCGAAAATCGCCGATCCCGTTCACGGCCTTCCGATTCGCGGTTACGGTCTGATGCTCGTGCTGGCGATTTCCTCCGCCTCGGGACTGTTGATTTATCGCGGCTGCAAAAAACGCAATATTCCGAGTGACATGATGTTTTCGCTCGTGCTGTGGTGCGTCGTTTCCGGATTGCTGGGCGCCCGCGTGTTTCACATCGTCGAATACCTGCCCTCGTACCTGAGCCACCCCAACCCGCTCGCCCAGATGCTGCTTTTCACCGAGGGTGGGCTCGTCGTTTACGGCGGCATCATCGGCGGCATGGTCGGCACGGCGATCTTTTTCCGGCGAAACCGGCTTTCCCTGTTGGCCATGTACGACGTCATGGCGCCGGCGCTGCTGCTCGGCATCGCCATCGGGCGGCTCGGTTGCCTGATGAACGGCTGCTGTTACGGCGCGGTTTGCGACGCTTCGCACGGCATCGTATTCCCGCCGGAAGCCCCGGCCTATCTGGCCCAGGTCGACGAAAACAAGACATTCGTCGGCGGTCTCAAATTCACGTCGTGGGATTCGAATGCTGCTTCAGCCGCGGATGCAAAGGACTACTCCGGCGTCGAAGCGGCGCCGCTTGAGTTGAAAAAAAACACCGGCGGGTGTTCCTGTATCGGTTGCGGCAAACGCCAGATTTCGAAAGCCGAGCAGGAACGCCTCAACGCCCTGCCGGCCATGATCGCGGAAGTCGAGTCGGGCAGTTCCGCCGAAAAGGCCGGGCTCAAGCCGGGCATGATCATCCGTCAGATTCAATTTACTGAAAGCGACGACGACGGCCCCCGCGACATCCTGCCGCCGAACACCGCGATCAACGCCGGTTTGCTTAAAGAGGCGTTTTACTTCCGGTCGCTGAACCACCCGAATTCCGAGGTCTCGCTGTCCGTCGAAACGCCCGGTGACAAGGCAGTGCAGACGTTTCAATTTGCCATGTCGCCGCCGGAAGTTTTGCCGGTTTACCCGACGCAGATCATGAGCTTCTTCGGCGCGGTCTGCCTGAGCCTGTTGATCATATTATTGGAACGTTTCGGCAAACGCGACGGGTTCGCGTTCATGCTGTTCCTGTTTTTGTATTCGACGGGGCGTTTTTGTATCGAAATGTTCCGCGACGACGAAGCCTCCTATATGGGCACGGGCCTTTCGATCGCGCAGAATGTCAGCATCGCCATTTTCGCGTTGGGAATCCTTGTCGCGATTTACATTTTTTCGCGACCGCCCCGGCAGGCTCTTGCCTCGCGTTTTCCGAAGGTTTCAGAAAACGCATCGTCCGCCGCACCCGGTAAAACGGCCTCGAATTCCCAGCCCAGGAATAAGAAAAAACGTTGACACCGCACACAAGCGAACGTCAACGAATCGGCGCCGCCTTGTCGAAGCGGAGCGGAATTATTTCCCGGAGAAGGCAATCAAAATTTCGATTCGGAAACTTTCCGCCGGATCGTGGCCTCCGTCTGATCCTGCCGCTTTTGTTTCTGACGCAAATGACCGAGGTTGTGCTTGACGTCGACCATCGCGTTGAGGGCGTCCTGGAGATTTTCGTCTTCGATCGCCGACTCGAATTCCTCGTCAGCGAGCGGGTCGTCCGAGACGATCCGTTCGTTGAGCAAGTGTAAGGTTTCCTTGATCAAATCGGCATACTTTTTGTTCCCGACGGAGGATTCGTCGAAGCCCATCGTGCCATCTTCTTTCAGGAAGAATTGCAGTGGTTGCGAAAGAATGCCGGCCAATTCCTCGGCGGTAAGATGGGAATTCGTCTTCGCGAAGGTCGTTCGCAGGTATTGGCCGATCGCCTGGGTGAAATCGGCCATCCCCTGCCGGATATTCTCTTCGGCGACGGCTTCGACGCCGGGGCTCACGATCTCGAACTCGCAATCCTTCGGGCCGGTGTCGATCTTCAGCTTGACTTCGTGCGTGTAGGATTCCTCGTTGACATCCGGGTCGACGTCTCCGTAATCATACTGGTGCTTCATCAGGATGTCTTCGACCAGGCTTTGTGCGAGCGTTTCGTCGAAAGCCACTTCCGGCGGGTCCCCGAGCACTTTTTCCAATCCGTCTTCCGTCAAAACCTCGTCGACGCGGTAAGAACCGTTTTGGCTCATGATGATCGTAAAGCCGAAGTGTTCCAGGGGCGTTCCCGTTCCCGGGAAAGGGTTCATGGCCAAGGCCTTGACGTCATGATCGACCTGTTCCCGGTCATAAATCGTGTCGTTCATGAGGACGCCGTTTTTATAGGCGAAATCGACTTCCGGCTTTTTCCCGCCCTGTCGATACTCCACCTGCCGGAGCATGGCCGCCGTTTCCTTGCCGAGTTTCGGCGGTTCCGCGGGCCCGGCCAAAAGTTGGGCGATTTCCAAATCCAGCCCGTCGATTTTTCCAGGCAGCAATTGGCAATCCGATTTGGCCGAACTCACCGCCATCGCACCGGCGCTCGCGTCTTCCGACAATTCGAAATCTGCCAGCGAGGCGTCACGGTTCTGCGTCGCGAGATAATCGTTGGCCAGTTGACGCCGGAGCGCGAACGAATTCTGCATCGTCTCTTGCAGCGTGTCGTCCTGAACGGCGTCGCAAACCTGCTGTTTCGCGGCCAGCGATTTCAATTCGGCCAACAGTTCGGGGCGGCTGTTGACGGCCTTCATGACCTTGTTGTACTTCCTCTGATTTTTCAGCCCCGAGACGGAGAGATCGCCGCTTTCATCAAGCCGGAAGGTGAGACGGTCGTGGCGTCCCAGCGAAATATTGTTCTGCTTGAACAGGGCGTTGAGTTCCGATTGCAGTTCGCGGCCCTTCGTTTTGATCGCCGATTTCAGGTCGGCCAGGAGATCGGCCTTGAAATTCCCGGAACTTTTTTTCGCCTCTTTGCCGTCCTGCGTCTTGCCGATCCCAAGGAATTCCGTGAGTGCCGCGTAATAATCCTTGTCGGTTTTCGCGCCCGGCACCCAGACGGAGGTTCGTTCCGGCTCCGCGACGGTGTCTTCGTCATTTTGCTTGGCCGCAGCGATGGCCGCTTCGTAATCCTGTTGCGAGAGATGGGAAAGCTGGAGATAGTCCCGCTTCAGCTTCGCCGGCGCGGAGATGGTCGTCGATTCCGCCGTGTCCGCTTTGTCCGATTGCCGCGTCGACGAGCCGGCCGTCGAAAACTTCAATGCCGTGTAGGAATATCCCCATTGAACGGAAGACATGACAACCCCCGGTAATTTTTCGTTCGTACAAATCGCAGGTTCAAATTACATCATGTGTATTATCAGCGCAATGGTGAACTATAGTTTGGAATTTTGTCGCAAGAGAGGAAAATACCGAAAAAAGCGGGATTTTCGATCAATATTGTGTTGGCGGTAAAATTTAAACACATCCGATGAATCGATTGCTTCGCCAATGGCGGAAAACTTCGCTTATTGCGCAACTTCAACACATTGGCGTAGCAAGCAGCGCTGGGAGCGCGGTGCATTTTTTATCGCCACCACAATAATTCCATTGAACTCATGACGTATTGACATTCAACATCAACACAGAGCCGGAAGCGTCAGCGCCCGGTCCTGAACCGTCGCTCACGCTCCGGGCTCTGTGTTGACGTCGGTTCGGTTTGTGCAGAAATACCGCCGCGCGGCAACAAATCACATGCCTGGATAACGGACCGATTGCATCGACATGTCGTGATAGCCGCCGAAGCAGCCCGGCTGATAGGGCGAAGCCGTCACGCCGAAATAACCGTAGGGATAGGCCGCCTTGGCCGGCATCTGCTCGGGCTGCGAGAAGAGCGACGCGAGCGAACCGCTGGCCTGCTGATAACGGTTTTGACTTTCCTCACGCGCGGCGCGGCGCCGGGCAAAGAATCCGCCACCGCGACGCGCCCCCGAATCGGCGGGCATCTGGATGATGATCGGCGGCATCATGCCCCCCATCCCGCCC
Source organism: Thermoguttaceae bacterium (assembly GCA_031548645.1). Classification (GTDB taxonomy): domain Bacteria; phylum Planctomycetota; class Planctomycetia; order Pirellulales; family Thermoguttaceae; genus WRMR01. Next base: position 23,937 of record JAVBQX010000014.1, on the reverse strand, counting down.
ATTCCCATCATCATGGGGTTCATCATGTAGGGGTTCATTCCGCCCATCATGGGATTCATCATGTAGGGGTTCATTCCGCCCATCATGGGATTCATCATATAGGGGTTCATGCCACCCATCATGGGGTTCATCATGTAAGGGTTCATACCGCCCATCATCGGATTCATCATGCCGGGGTTCATTCCACCCATCATCGGATTCATCATGTAAGGGTTCATACCGCCCATCATGGGGTTGGACATCTGCATTTGCTGGGCCGGAACAAAGGTCGCCTGCATCGTCATGGCGTTCTGGTTTTGCGCGTTCGGGTCGGCGGCCGCATCTCCTTCGGCCGGTGTTTCGCCGTTTGCGTTCGCGTCACCGTTGCCCTGCCCCTGCTGACCGGCCATTTGCATGTTAACGCCCGATTGCGCCGCCTGCGGGTACAGCAAAATATAACCGATCGTCTGCTGCTGCATTCCGCCGCCGTAACCGGGCATTCCCATACCGGGCTGCATCTGGGGCTGCATCGCCATGCCGTAACCGGGCATCTGCTGCGCAGGCTGTCCCGACATGACGGGCATCATGCCGCCGAGTTGCGCGAGTGAATTGTATTGGGAAGGCTGAGCGGACATCGGCTGCTGCGTGGCCGCCGCGCTGAAATAGGCGTTCCACGCACTGTTGAGCCCGGTCGCCGCGGTGTATTTCGCCTGCGGCGGAAGCGACGCATAGGCGCCGATGAACCGGTTTTGGGCGGCGGGCTGCTGGCCGTAAGCGTAATTCTGCTGGCACAACTGACCGTAAGCCGGCGCGGTTTGCGCCGCCTGGAACCCCGCGCCCGGCTGCATGAAACCGAGCTGCGTCGGCGGCGCGACCTCGGTGTAGTTCACGGGCCGAACAAAAAGCGATTCGCGGTTCAGCCAGTTCAAATGCCGGCTTGCCAACAGGTTTTCTTCAAAATCGAAATCCATGTCGATCGGATCGTCCGACGGTGCGGCGAACGACGCATTCAAACGCAGGGGCGAAATGTCGGCGTTGAAAGTATCACGACTTGCTTCGAGACGCTGCGACTTGAGAAAGGGGATCGAATCGGTCGGTGTCGCGTTTTCCTCGACCGGGCGACCTTTGGCGTTGTCGCTGACCAGCCGGATCGGATTTTTCGTTTCGTCGCTTTTGCCGTCGAGTTTCGTCAGGTACACCGGCTCAACCTCATTTTGAGGCTGTCGGGCGACACTGTCCATCGACGGCGTTTCGAACTTCGGAGCATTCGTCAGGTCGGCGAACGCTCCGGACGGCTGGGGATTTGACGCCTGCGGTTGCCGCGTTTCGGAATCTCGATTTCGGGCGATTTGTCGGTCGGTCGGCACGATTTGATTATCGGCACACACCTGCGCCACGGTTTCCGATGACGCGCCGGCCTGGGACACCGGCGTCACCGGATAATAAAGCTGATTAATCGTGCGAAATTCCGTATTCTCCGGGACGGAATACGACGGAAACGCCGTGTACGTGGCCGGGGACCGCGAAGCACCGACCCCGCCGTCATGGTACGGCCAGCTCCGGTGATCCGTATAGGGTTTATACTCAATGGTTTCCGGCAACACGACGTGCGGGACCTGCACGTAATATTTGCCGCCGGACGCTTGGGGTTCCGCCGCTGTTGCCCGAGTGATGTGGAAGGTCGAAAGCGTCACGGAAACGCAAAACAGGATACAAATGATGCCGACTTTTTTGGACACGGGCTCGCCCCCTGCTGATAAACACAAAATATTAATAGTGCATAAAAATACACTTACTGATTTTCTTTACATCGTACATCGACAGGATAATCATTCTGTAAACAGGTAAAAAAAGCGCCTTTTAATACACAAGAGCGTAAAAACCGGAACAAACGCTACATCTTTTGGAGAAGCGGTGTATAATTTTGCGAGTGAAAACGGTTACGCGAATATATTTTTCCAATTTTGCTCCATCATTACGTGTCGTGAATTTCGTATGATTTACAATCATTCGGTAATGTGTAAAATCACACAAAATTCAACGCATGGCCACAATATTAGATTTGCTCATCTATGGCAAAGAACAGCCGCAAAAAAGATAAAAGCATGAAAAAGAAACCGTCGGGCCGCAACATCGGCAGTCAGCCCGGCGAAAAAGAGGCGTTGGGGCTGCGCGTCATCGGCGGTCGGCTCCGCGGGAGCAAGCTGCAATATGCCGGGGACAATCGCGTGCGTCCGATGAAAGACCGAACCCGGGAGGCCGTGTTCAATTTGATCAGCATCGCGTCGAAGGGCAAACACGTCATCGACCTTTTCGCCGGAACGGGGGCCCTTGCGATCGAAGCCCTGAGCCGGGGCGCGGTTTCGGTGACGCTGATCGAGAAACACCTGGCGACGATGCGAAATCTGCGCGGCAATATCGATGCCCTTGCGCTGACCGATCGTTGCCGACCGGTGCATGCGGACACGTTTTACATGGCGCGGCACCCGGCGGAACTTTCGCTACCGCCGAATTTGCCCTGGCTGGTGTTCTGTTCGCCGCCTTACGATTTTTATGTTGCCAAACAGGCCGAAACGCTCGAAATGCTACAACTCCTGTACGATCACGCGCCGGAGGAATCCGTGTTCGTCGTCGAGTCGGACAACCGGTTTGACTTCGAGCTGCTGCAACTGGCGGAGGAAAACGATCTTCGCCGCCGCGGTTATCCCCCGGCGGAAATCGGCGTTTACCGGAAACCCGCCGCGGCACAAACTTCAGTTTCTTAACCCGCGGACGGGGTACAGTTTCAACAGGCCGCAGGGAACCGGCTCGCCAAGTTCGTACACCCGTTCGAGCGGCGTCACGTCATGCAGGCCGGAAACGATGACTTGGGGCGTGAAATCGGGGTCAAAGTTCGGCGCGTTTTTCATGTATTCCGGAAAATGGACGTGCTCAATGCGGTGGGGCACGCCGTCTTTTTTCAACAGGCGAAAGATCGGGTATTCCCAGGGGTCCCGGTCATGGGGCGAGTTCATCGGTTCGAACGCAAGTCCGATGTCGTGATAACCGCCGCGTTTCAGGGCGTCGGCCAAGACGATATAACCGAGCATGACGTCGCCCCGCGCGCGAAAATAATAAAAATGCCGATCCCGGTTAAAATCCTTCCAACCGGCGGCGTGTTTGTCCGAAATGGCGACGGGTGCAAGTTCGCGATAGTCGTCCGGCAAACTCACGGGGAATTCGTCGCCGCCTTGTTGTCGGGCTTCCGTTTCCGCCCGCCACACTTCGCCGGGTTGAAATTGCAGTTGTTCATACGCGCTGTTCATCACCAGGATCGACAGGGCGATTCCCAGGCAGCACCAGCAAAGCAGCGATTTGACACGGTCGTTCGCGGGGGTCGAAAACACGAACGCGACGAACGGTGCGCCGGCCATATACCAAGGCAACAGGAGCCGGCCGGTCCAGGGATTCCACTTGAGAACGGCGCAATACATTACAAACCCGCCGAACAAACACAACAGGTAGAGCCCGGTCAAACCGAATGGGGCGTTGGCGTATCGTGGCGGCAAAACCGCATTTTGAACGGATGTTTGTGCGATTTCACGTTGTTGATTGCGTCGTGTTTTTTTTCCCTTGTGTGGTGAACCCGTCGGTCTGCGGTTTTCAAGCGGGATGGCGATTTGTCGCGGAGTTGCGTGTTTTGCACTAAAACGCCAACCGGCACGACAGGCGAAAATCACGACACCCAACCCAAAAAACGCGAGCGTCGAAAACGCGCTGACCCAGGTTTCGCAGCAGAGGAACAGGACGGAAAATTCCGTTTCACCGAATGTGGCCCCACGATCGTTGACATCCCAGTCCGCGGCACGGTGAATCGCATAGGCTCCGTCGTACAAGGTGCGGTTGACCGATTCGTCCGGCACGGCCATTTGCGAAGCCGTCGTCCGCACGATGTTCGAAAGCGTGTGCGAAACGGTGATCGGTTCGTTCCTGAGCAGGTTTTGCAGGTCCGGATCGCCGAACGCATGTCCGCAAAGCGAAACGTTGCGGTAAAAATACGGGCCGTTGAACACGAGAAAAACGGCGACGACCAGCGCGGCGTATTTCAGCCATTGACGCCGGGAAAAACACCGGAAATAGGCCACCGCGAACCAAAGGCAGAACGGCAGCGCAAACAATGCGAGCGACGCCTTGGTCAGGGCGCCGAGCCCGAGGCTGACGCCGAGCAACACGCAGTGTTTAAGCCTGTCATCGTCAATCGGGCGAATCAGCAGAATGCCGTAATAACAAATGGCGAGCAGGAAAAACGAAGTCACGAGGTCGACCTGCGTGCCGGTCGCCTGGCAGACGGCCATGGGGGTCGACAGGGCGAACATCACGGCGAGAAACTGTCCGCGCGGATTGAGCCGGAACAGCTGCGCGAGAAGCGAGACGAACAGGAGCGAACCCGCCAGCCCGAGCCACTGCACGAAGTTGGCCCAGGAATCGTTGTCCGAGAACAGGAAGAACTGCAAAATCAGGTATTCCGGGAACGGTTGCACGAACAATTGCCGCGTGACCATCGTCGGATAATGTGCGACGTTGGCGTTTTGCATCCAATGCTCGACCCGCGGCAAGTGATAGGTCATCGCGTCCCAGGTTCCCGGCGGGTACAGGAAAACGCTGCACAACATCGGCAACAAAATGACGACGGTCACCAAAAGCAGGCCGATGACGACGAATCGGTCGAAAACCGTTTCACGTCCCATTCGGACAAGGGCCGGTAATTCGCGACGTTTGCGGAGGATGAGCCCCAGCAAAACCGCCGTGTCGAACAGGTAACACAAGGCCAAAGGCATTGCGCGAAGTTGGCAGAGCAGCGACAGGAGTTCGGTGAATACGAAACTCTGTACGCAGAACAAAAGCATGGCGGCCGCGAGCGATTTGCGACAATAGACGGACGGCGATTCCTCGCGGCGATTCGCATAAACGAGCACCGCGACGAAAATCGCAAACCAGTTTGTGAAAAGTAAAATAATCAACAACTTTACCGCCGGTTGTAGTTGGCGAAAGCCTTCGGCACTTCCATTGTCTCCGGCGTGGGCAGCAATGGGATTTTCAAGACGGTTTTTCCAACTTCGAACAGTTCATTGGGTGAGGTACGATACAGTTGCGTGTCCGTTTTGGGATTCCACACGAATCTCATGTAAAGATCATTGATTTCCGGGTTGTATTCGATCACGTTGCCGTTGCCGTCGGTTTGGCCCAGTGATTTGAAGCTGCCGACCGTGACGATGCTTTTGGTGCGGTCGTGAAACGTATAGGCTTCATAACCTTTTTCGCGGAGGAACGCGCAAACGGTTTCCGCCTTGTCGCCGGCCATGGCCAGCTTGTTGGCTTCGTGCAATTTGTTTTCATTCTTTTCCGCCTCAGCGATCCCCTTGGGGTCGGCGATGACAAAGCCGCGATATTCGGCGACCTTAAGCGTGTATTTGCCCGGGCATCGCAGCAGGCTGTAGCGCGAATCCTCGTTGAGCTTCTGCACGAACTCGTCCACGCGATTCGAAAAATATTCCTCGGGCAAAATCGGGTTTGTGCATTTGAACGCCTTGGCCAACGGGCGGACGGCGTTGTTGTTTTGTTCACGGATGTTCATGCGAACCAATTCAATCGACGTGGTTCTGTCGAAGCTGCCCGTCTGGTTGGCCTCGTCCATGTCCCGTTTCAATTGCGCGTATATGCAATCCGGCTCAAGCCGCTTGATCTTTTCAAACGCCTTGTTGATGTCGTTGTCGTTGATCGACTGGAAATCGCCGACCATGACGGCATATTCCTCGGACGAACTCCCGTTGACGAATGTCGTTCTTTTTTGGGTGACCCGCGGCATGTGCAGCGGCATGTCCTCTATACCGGTTTCTGCCAGCGTTTGACGGAATTGCAGTTCCAGCTGCTTGCTTTTTTCATCTTCCTCAAGCCCTTCGGTGTGGTCAAACGGTTTGTGATAAACATATGCGTTCAGCCCGTGTTTTTGACGAAGTTCCAGTGCCAAAGCCCTGGCGTCCTCCTGCGCGGTCGCGCCGTCATAACATTTGACGTAAACCATCCAAGGGCCATTGGTTTCGTCAAGCAAATACTCCTTTTGGAGACCGGCGTTTCCTTTATTGGATGAGCCGAACAGCCCTTTGAAAAGCGAACGCGGTCCATCCGCTCTTGACTCAGCACCTGAAAAAATGGCACAGCCTGCTATTATTAATGCGATTACACTCAATTTTATCCTGAACATTCCCTACCTCACCTTCCTCTGTTCCAACCCAGTTGCCGCCGAAAAAATGTACGCAAACTCATTTCGCGCAGCATGTCATGTATATTATCGACGATAGCGACTGTGATAAATAGATAAATTTTGCCGATTTTCTCAATTTATTCGAATGTATTGATTTTATCGGCAAGTGTTTTTTGAGATTCTTGTTCGAAGGTGGGCAAACAATGGCTAATTCCGCGGAATACTGTTTATACATAAATCAATGTTTTTTTGAGGCGGCTTACAATCATTCGATGTATGATATAATTGACGGTTCCGTCAGAAGCAGGCACAAAGGGCAAGTGCGTAATCCGCGTCGTTTCAGTCAAAGCAGGTGAAATGAGTACAAAAGAACTTATTGCCGTCGATATCGGCAACAGCCGCACGAAGTTCGGGCGATATTCGAGAAGCGTGATCGCCCCGAACGCAGGTTTGCCCCAACCCGGACAGGTGATCGTCGAAGATTCTCCGAATTTGCAGCATCTGGAACTCGGCCTTCGCGAAAGTCCGTTGGCGCCCGGTACGGAATGGCTGATTTCCAGTGTTCACGAAGAAAGACTGTCGGCCTTGTGCCAATGGCTCCTCGCGAATCGCCCGGACGATGCGGTGCGAATTTTATCACAGCGGGACGTTCGTTTGCCCGTTGAAGTCGATGAGCCGGACAAGGTCGGGCTCGACCGCCTGTGCAACGCGATGGGGGCAACCTGCCTCGCCCGGCAGGGGGAGCCGGTTCTCATCGTCGATATCGGTTCGGCAACGACGCTCGACGTGCTTTCCGGGGACAGTCGTTTTCTCGGCGGCGCCATTATGCCGGGGTTTCGTGCGGCGGCCGCGGCCTTGCAGAACGCGACGCGACTTTTGCCGGAAATTGAAGCGGACGACCTGCGTTTTCCCGCCTATCCGGGCCGGAATACGACCGCGGCGATTGAAGCGGGGCTGTTTTGGGGCATGGTCGGGGCCATCCGACAGTTTCTCGCCTTTGCGCAGGAGGGACACAACCAGGCCCTGCTACTGCTGACCGGCGGGGATGCGTTCCCGGTGCTCGAAGCGCTGCTCAATCCGAATTTCAACCCGCAAGCCGACTCCGTCATTGCCGAAGCGTCACGCGTCGCCGATCCGTCGGGCGTTTCGTGCCCGCCGATCATCGCCCCGTCCGGCGCAAAGACGCGGCCCGAACCGGAACCGATGCCCGACGACGCGTTCGTCCCGGTGTCGCGTTTTCACGAAGCGATTTGCTGTCCCTACCTCACCCTGTCCGGCATTGCGCTGTGCAGCGAGTGAAAAACTAAAAACTAATAGTGAATAGTGAAAAACGGCGCAAGCGATATGTGCGTCAAATGTTTTTCCCTATTCCCTAGCCCCTATCCCACCTTGTTCTCAAACGTCGGAATCATTTGTTTTGCCGCCAGCTATTTTGTGGCGCTGTTGCTCGAAGTTTCGCGATTTTTTTTCCGCAGCGGCTTCCGGGGGGCGGTGATGTTCGGCTTTGCCGCCGCGGGCTGGGTCGCCCATTCGGCCTACCTGTACCACCAGATCGTGTTCCGCAACGGTCACATGTTCGACAGCGTGCAGGGTTGGCTTTTCGCCGTCGCTTGGGTCATTGCGGCTCTATATCTTTACCTGGCGATTTATTTTCCCAAAACGCCGTTCGGGCTGTTTTTGTTGCCGCTTTCGCTGATTTCGATTGTCGCCGGAACGTTTTTCGCCGACACTTCGCCGTTTCCCGCCGATTCCGTCGGACAAACCTGGCGCATCGTGCACGGCATTTCGTTCTTGCTGGTGACGGTTACGATTCTTCTCGGTTTCGTGACCGGGGTCATGTATCTCGTGCAGGCGTCGAACCTCAAACACAAACGACCGATGCTCGGGCGCTGGCGGCTGCCGACGCTCGAATGGTTGCAGGTGACCAACGCGCGGCTGATCGGTTTTTTGATCGTCGCGCTCGCCGTCGGCATTCTTTCCGGCTTTGCGATCAACGAATTGAACCTCCGGCAACACCGTCTGTCCGTTTCACCGCTGGACCTGATGGTGCTCGTCACGCTGGTCATGTTCCTGTTCCTGCTGCTGTTCGCAGTTACGATCAAAAAATGGTCGCCCGCCCGTGAGGGCCGTCATTTGGCCTTCGTAACGCTGACCTGCTTCGCCGCGCTGGTCGTGATGTTGATTTTCGGCCTGCTGTCCTCGGCGGCGCATTGGCACATGATCGCCCCGTTGGACGATTCGTCAACAGGTTCGCCCGTCGAACCGGCCGCGGTTGAGTCGGACGCCGCTTCATCGGGAGACGCATCCCGGGAGGTGACGGCGCCATGAGACTGACGATGATCGGCTGCAATCACAAAACGACGGACATCGCCCTGCGGGAACGGCTCGCTTTTTCACCGGAACAGGTCGCCGCGACCCTGCAAACCTGGGCCGAAAGACACGGTATGTACGAAGCCGTCTTGTTGGCCACCTGCAACCGGACGGAACTGTACGTCGCATCGGAAAACGGGAGCATCGTCGACGACGAACAATTGTGTCGCTTCCTCTGCGAGGCGAAAAACGTCCCGGCGGAAACGCTGCGCCCATCGCTGGGGCTGTTGCGCGACGACGAGGTCGTGTCGCACCTGTTCGAAGTGGCCGGGAGCCTCGACAGCATGGTCGTCGGCGAGCCGCAAATTCTCGCCCAGGTCAAGGCGGCCTATCAACTCGCCGACGAAGCCGGCACGACCGGCCCGATCACGCACGGCATGTTTCAAGCGTCGCTCCGCGTGGCGAAGCGGATTATCTCGGAAACCGAAATCCAACAGCGACGCGTCAGCATCCCGAGCGTCGCCGTTGCCGATTTCGCGATGCAGATTTTCGAGCGTCTCGACGACAAAAAAACGCTCGTGCTCGGCGCGGGCGAAATGGCCGACGAAACGCTGCGTTACCTGGCCGATCACGGGGCGAAATCGGTGACGGTCATCAACCGCAGTCGCGAACGCGCCGAGGAACTCGCCCGGCAGTGGCGGGGGCAAACCGATGCGTGGGACCGCCGCGTGCGACACCTGGCCGAAGTCGACGTCGTCGTCAGCACGACGGGCGCGTCCGAACCGGTCGTGCGGCTTGACGATTATCTCGCCGTCGAACCGCAGCGGAAAGGGAAACCACTTTTCGTGCTCGACCTGGCCGTGCCGCGCGATTTCGAGACGGCCATCGGTGAGCGCGACGGCGTCTTTTTGTATGCCATCGACGACCTGAAGGAAGCCTGCGAACGCAATCGGGCAAACCGCAACCGCGAACTGCCGAAAGCGGAAAAAATCATCCGGCAGGAAAGCGACCGCTTTTGGCACGAAATGCGACACCGCGCGACGGGCCATGTCATCCGGAAACTGCAAACCGGCTGGGGCGAAATCAAGGACGCGGAACTTGAGCGACTCTTCAACAAACTTTCGGATTTGACCGAAACGGAACAGGCCGAAGTGCGCTACGCCTTCGACCGGCTGATCAACAAACTGCTGCACCCGCCGCTCGAATCGCTGCGTGACGAAGCGAAACAGGGCGTGCCCGGCCTGCTGATCGACGCCCTCTCGCGACTGTTCCGATTGAAAGATTGATGCTTTCTGCAAAAAATGCGTCAATGGGATGGCCCGTTCAGCGGGGTGATGTTCGCATCAACCACATCCCGTTTCTCACGTAATTACATCAGTGTCAAATTTTTGCGAATTCCACCACATGGCGCCTGATGACACCATTTTGAAGTATCGCAATAAGAATTTTTCTGATCGTTTTCACGGGCATTCCGTGACGTATATTTTTCCACAGGTGTGACCTGAGCATGGCCAATGTTATTAGCCTGTATTTTTTCAAGCAAATATTGTCATTAATATTTTCCATGCTATAGTTAATATAGAAAGTTTTATTAATCAAACATTCCCATGATTTGAATAAACGACATAAGAAAGGTCTATTATGAGAGTTGCGGTATTCAGCACCAAGCCGTATGACGAAAAATACCTGTCGGAAGCCAATCAGGATTCACGTCACGATTTCAAATTTTATGAAACTCAACTTAACGAACATACCGTCAGGTTGGCCGAAAGTTATGAGGCGGTTTGTGCGTTTGTTAATGACAAGTTGGATGGTAATGTTTTGCTTCATCTCTTCAGCGGCGGAACTCGCCTGATTGCTCTGCGGTGTGCGGGATTCAATAATGTTGACCTGTCTGCGGCGGAACAACTCGGCATGACCGTCGCCCGGGTTCCGGCCTATTCGCCCAACTCGATTTCGGAATACACGGTCGGATTGATTTTGACGCTGAGCCGTAACCTGCACCGCTCGTTCACCCGCACGCGGGAAGGCAATTTTTCGCTCAACGGATTGATCGGTTTCGACATCGGCCGCAAAACGATCGGCATCATCGGCACGGGCAAAATCGGGGCATTGACGGCGAAAGCCCTGCAGGGGTTCGGCTGTCGCATCATTGCCAACGACGTTTACCAAAACGACGAATTGATCAACGCGGGAGTGGAATACGTTTCGCGCGAGCGATTGTTCCGCGAGTCGGACATCATTTCGCTGCACTGTCCACTCATGCCCGACACGCAGCACCTGATCAACGCCGACTCGATCGCCTTGATGCGAGACGGCGTCATGATCATCAACACGAGCCGCGGCGCCTTGATCGACACGCAGGCGGTCATTGCCGGGCTGAAATCGAAAAAAATCGGCGCGATCGGCATCGACGTGTATGAAGAGGAAGGCAATATTTTTTACGAGGACCGTTCGGATGAAATTCTCGAAGACGACGTGCTGGCCCGGCTGCTCACCTTTCCGAACGTCGTCGTTTCGAGTCACGAAGCCTTTTTCACGAGCGACGCGCTCCGGGAAATTTCACGGCAAACGATCGACAATATTTCGACCTACGAAAGCGGCGGACAACCCGCCGGGGTGATTCACAATCAGGCCGCACAGGCTTCAACGAAACCAACCGCCACGCCGTCGACCGTCACGCAAAGGTAGGGTGGTCACGGTTTGTCGCGATTGACCTTGTCGGTCAGGGTGGTCATGTTGAGGCCGAAATCGAATTCCAGCGCGATACCGCCTTCCTCGCAGGCTTGACGCAAGGCGATCAAACGGGCGAGATCGGCGAAATCGCTCGTAAACACGGACGCGTCAAGTTCCGCGATTTTTTTCAGCATCTCTTCGTCCAGCACGAAGGGCTTGCCCTTGACGTTGGTTTCGTACCATTCGATCAGCTTCTCATTTTTGAACGCCGCGTCCGTCGTTTCCGTTTGATACATTTTTTCGAGCGCCGCGGCGACGAATTTATTCCACGCCTCGTCGTTGAATCGCCTGACCGAAATGCCGCTTTCCGTCACGACCAACTCGAATTCGGCGATCGGTTCGTAGGAATCGTCGTCTTTTTGTGCGTACAGCCGATAGGGGCAGCCCAGCAAAACGTTGCCGGCCGGATAAGTGGACGCCGGCCCGGCCGATTGGCAGGTCAGCAGCTCATCGGGACAGTTGACGTTCACTGCAAGCATATCCTTGATGTTCCAGGTCCGGTCCAGCGTACCGTTGAAGGCGAACAACTCGTTCAGCGGGTCCTGATCCCCTTCTTTGCGTGGAATGCCGTCTTTCAGGTTGATCGAAACCGGCGGGAGATGAACCTGCGGGAAGATCGAAAAATAGCCCGCCACGCGATTGATGTATTCGTCTTTCGCCGACAGTGATTTGGCGTTTTCGACTTTTTCCTCCTGCCATTTGGCATTGTCCCGCGCGAGCTGCTCCTGTTTCGATTTGTCACCGGCGATTCGCTTTTCCAGTTCGTTGATGGTGTTCTGCATATCGTTGATGTTCTTTTGCTGAACCGTCGCGGTACCGCTTTTCGTAATATTGTTGCCGTACAGCCAGAACATCCCGCCAAACGCAACGGCCGTTATCAGGATGAAAAACGCGATGATCAGCCAGAAGCAGCCCTTTGAGGAGGCGTCATCGTCGCCTTTCTTTTTCGGTTTGCCGGATTTGGCTTTGGGGGGCGAGTCCGCCGGAGTCGCGGGAACGGACGCCGGGACGCCGGGTTGCGGCGGGGCGCCCGTTCCTTTGATTCCGTAAACCCCCTCACCCTGCGCGGCAAGAGGAATGACGCCGTCCTGTTTTTCCGGCGGTTTGCCCGTACGGGCCGCTTCGACCAATTGACCGGCGGGCGGTTTTCCCAGCGTTTGCGTCAAATCAATGACCAGCGTATTGGCCGTAAGTCTCGCTTGGGCCATTTCCGGCGAACCGGCGAGTATGCACTTCCATTGACAACCCGTCCCGTTCGGCAGATTGCAACAGTAGGTGGAAAACGAAATCTGCCACCGCAGTTCCGGCGGCAAGAGAGCCATCGCTTCGTCAAGGAGCGGCAGCATGTTCATCCCGGGTCGGAAAATGATGCTGACCGGACGTTTCGTCAGCGCGGTTTCCGCCAGGATGCCGCCCCAGCCGGCATCGCCCGTCAGTTGAGCCCATCGTTCGCAAATGCGCGGCGGCGAAGAAATCGCGGGCAATTTTTTATTCGCGGGCAAAACGACCGGCTTTTGGTTCCAGGACGCCAGAAACTGATATTGCGACAAGACCGCGGCGGGGCCCGCTTCCTGCAATTCCACCTTGTCGAGTACGAGATGGTGTGAAATTTTGTTCGTCCGCTGCATGTAGTCGAGCCCGGCATCGGCCGTGCGCGAAAGGATGTGCCAGGGAACCCCGCCCAGGTTGAGCAAAAGATGCGAACAGGCCGGCGGATTTTTCGTCGCATTCGCGTCCGGCGGTAGGAACACATGCCGGTAACCGCTGAGCGATTCAAGCAGTTTGGCAAGATTCGGCGGCATACCCGTCGTGCAGGCAACGGTGCAAAATCCCTGGATGCCCGGCTTCAAACCGACCGGCGCCGATGTGAAAATCAATTCCTGGAGCATGTCATTACCTCGTTTCCGGCACAATATATTTTTTCACTTGGAGTTCAACAATTGCGGCAAAACAATTTCGCGAGTTTGATATTTCTGTGTTTCATATAATCGAGAAGACCACAAATTCCAATTATATTTCAGCTTAAGACGTATTTCAACGAAATAATATTATGAATAATAAAACGATTTTCAATAAGATGGATGAATCCTTTGATGGCGTAGAGAATATTTTGCGTCTCAAAACTGGCGTTTCCCGTTTTTGCGGTTTCGATTATATTGTAGCAAGAGCAGTCACTGCCGTCACTTGATTTTGCGAGCAAACAGGAGGTTTGTCGTGGGAAAACGCGAAAAGAAATCAAATATCGCTTCTGCATTCATATTACTTCGGCGTGGTCTTATTTTTTTGATTATCGTCGCAGTCGCCGCACTGGCACTTTTTTGGGAGTCCTTGCCGACATCTGTAAAAAACATCGTAACATCTTTGTCAGCAGAGCAATTCGATGGAAACGACGATCTGATCCCACCTCGTTTTCGCGCGGAGAAAAATGCGGATATTTTAGATAATATTTCGAGACACTCGCCGCAACTCTCGCAACCACCCAGTTCTGCGCAACTTTTCGACAAAGAAATCATCAGTTCCGGCACAAAAGATGACGCAAAAATCAATAATGAATTGCTCGTCAAATTGCATAACGAGTTGATGCAAATGGGTGCGACCGCTTGCCAACTCACCTACTGGGGTGACAAAGGAAACATGTACCGTTTTTCCTGTCAAGTTCCTGTTTCCGACCGTCGCCCGAACGTAACGCGAACATTTCAATCCATCGCTCCCGACGCGGCCCAATCGATGCAGGAAGTCGTCGGCCAGGTCAAACAATGGCATTTGGAACACTGACCCATTGCATATTTGTCTGCACACTCATTTCGTGAGTGAAACACAATCACTCAACAATCGGTGGTCGTGTAGTGCTACAACGGCGAAATCAATGCCGCCTGTCGAAGCGGCATTTCGGTTCGACAGGCTTCGGATTCCGATCGCGATATTTACGCAGACTTGCCGAACGACGCACCGCCGGGCAGCATTGGGACAAGTTCGGTGGCGAATGTTTTGGTTCCCATTTCACGGTCGATCATGAACAGCCCCCCCGGCGCGCCTTCCATCAAACGCAACTGGCGCAATACGGCTTCCGCCGTGGCTTCCTCCTCCACCTGCTCGGCAACGTACCACTGCAAAAAGTTATTGGTCGCGTGATCCGATTCCTTGATCGCAAGGTCGACCAATTTGTTGATCAGGGAAGTCACATACTGTTCGTGTTTGAGCACTTCCTCGAAAACCGCCTTGGGCGAGTCCCATGTGTTTTTAGGTGTCGCGATTGCCGCAAGCGTCGCTTTTCCGCCGCGTTCCAAAATGAAATGAAAAATTTTCATCCCATGTATCCGTTCCTCTTCCGTCTGCATCATGAGCCAGTGCGTGAAACCCGGCAAATTCTGGTCCGCGGCCCACGCGGCCATGGATTGATAAAGATAGGAGGAATAAAGCTCGGCGTTAACCTGTTCATTCAAAGCCTTTTCCATCGTTGCACTAATCATACAATTGCTCCTTGGTATATGGTTTTTTTGCTGACGCGAAACACAATATTGCGGTTCATTTTTTGTCGCCATCGCAATACACTGTATTCATTTGATATATTATAGCTTATGAATCATTCATGCCAATCACAGCACTTCCCCATTGTTTGCACGACCCTGAAAACCTGCGACGCCGTCGCCTAAGGCTTTCGCCAATAAGTTTTCCGCAAGAACAGCAGCCGGGAACGCAGTGAGTGCAACGAACGGAGTGACCGGGGAACACGCTTGCCATTTTGTATAAAATTTCAATTCCTGCGATGTTCCTTGTATGAGCAAGGGAATTGAACATTTTCCCGGTTGTAAAACCCACACTCCGGTCACTCCGCTGCGCTGCGTTCCCGGCTGCTGTTCTTGATCATCATTATTCAGCGGAGCCCTTAAGTCCTTCAGCACGATTTTGGTCCGATTCCGCTACGGACCAACATTGAATTGACGGCGGAGTTGGGATGAAGTAAAATCTCGGTATCCTGCGAAAAGGAGGCAGTTTCTGCCGGGGCAACCTGCGGGGCTGTTGTGTTTTTTCCCTTCTCCCTCCCCTTTGGGTCATGTGTCATGCAAACGATCGGAATTATTCTTTGTTGCGCTTTCGCATTTTTTGTGGCCGCCCCCGTATTGGCCGGGGAACCGCCGATGCGAGGCGTGGTTTTGAGCGTCCAGGATTTGGAAACGGTGGACTGGCCGGAACTGGCGCACGAGAACGGCATCAATACCATCGGAACGCATATTTTTCCGGAACAGGTGGCCGCTTTTATCGAGTCGGAAAAAGGACGGCGATTCCTGGCGGACTGCAAGAAATACGACATCAAGGTCGAGCACCAGCTCCATGCGATCGGGCAATTGTTGCCGCGGGAGTCGTTTGCCGACGACCCGACCATGTTCCGCATGGATGAAAACGGCGAGCGTGTCAACGACTGCAATTTGTGCGTGCATTCGACGAAGGCGTTGGACAAGGTCGCGGAAAAAGCGGTGCATTACGCCAAACTTCTGCCGACGACCAATCACCGCTATTATTACTGGATTGACGACGGCATGCCGATATGCAAATGTCCCGAATGCTCGAAATTATCGGACAGCGAGCAAGCGTTGATTCTCGAAAACCGTATCATCAAGGAGTTGCGGAAATGTGATCCCGAAGCGTTGCTTGCGCACCTGGCATATCACAACACGATGTCCGCGCCGCGCCGCGTGAAACCGGAGGAAGGGATTTTCCTTCAATATGCGCCGATTCATCGCACCTGGGACAAACCGATCGACGCATCGCATTTGCGGGAACTCAAGGAGAATCTGACCGTGTTTCCCGTCGAAACGGCGGAAGTGCTGGAATATTGGCTGGACGTCTCCCTTTTCAGCAAATGGAAAAAACCTGCGGTGAAACTGCCGTGGAATCGTGAAGTCTTTGAATCGGACCTGGATACTTATGCGGCTTTGGGCATCCGGAATATCACCTCGTTTGCCGTGTATATTGACGATAAGTACATCGAAACATACAAAGATTTGGGGTTCCTGAAGGAATACGGCGACGGGTTGAAAAAATTATCCAATAAAAAAACAACAACGAAAAAGATGCCGGATCAATATACGGTGACCGTCGTGAGCGACGGTCTTATTCACCCGGACGGCGAAAATACGGAACCGGAATGGGGCAACGCTTCCCGTCTCAGCACATTCTCCAACCCCTGGAACGCCGCCGTCAATCCGGCAACCGGCGTTACATTCCTTCAGGATAGCCGATATCTGTATTTCTATTTCGAGGCGGACGACACGGATTTGGTGATCGAATCGGCGATTACGGACGAGTGTAATGTCGCAAAGGAGGACAGGGTGGAGCTGTTTTTCTCCAAGGACAGGGAAATGAACGAATACTACTGTTTCGAGATGGATCCGGCGAACAGGGTTCTTTCCTATCGCGGTCAATATTATCGGGAATTCCAGTTCGATTGGGAACCGCCGTCAGGATTTATGACGGCGGCCCGGCTCCGTCCCGGCGACTACTCCGTGAAAGGCGCCATTCCGCTCGGTTTTCTGGATGCTTTGCGGAATGAAGACGGTTCCGTTTACTTCGGGGCGTACCGGGCCGAATTCAGCAAAAAAGAGGACGGATCAACGGTCGAAAATTGGCTCACGTGGGTTGATCCCGAAACGGCATCGCCTGACTTTCATGTGCCTCAATCTCTCGGGATCATGATATTGCCCAAGCACAATTAGACGCTTCCCGGGAGTTCAAATCCTTTTCGGTGTTTTCGGCTGAGCCAGGTGTTGGCTTCCTCGTCGTCGGGAAACGTTTCGCGAACCGGGTCCCACTTGAGATTGCGGCCGAGATAGCGGGCGATGTTGAGCAGGTGACAAATCGTCGCGGTGCGATGCCCCGATTCGATGTCGCCGACGGGGCGTGCGCCGGTCGGGATGCACTCCAGCCAGTTGGCCACGTGCGTGGGGAGCTTCAAGCTGGCGTGTTCGCGGAAGTATTCGGTGACCAGTTCCGGCGGATTGGTCGTCACGCGGGCGCGGAAGATTTCGGCCTTGGCCTTGTCGCCGATGAAAATGCCGCCCCCGCGGTTGCCTTCGACGAATTCCGTCTTGCCGCCGACGGTCGTTTCCTTGCCGAGATGCACGGTGACGCCGTTTGCGTAGCGGAATTTCAGCTTCGGTGAGGAGCAAAGCCTGTTGCCGCGTTCGGCGGTGTCCGAGTTGTCATACACCGGCGGGTCGAGTTTGCCGCCTTCGACGAGAATTTCGACCGGGCCCGAATCGTCCATGCCGAGCGCGCATTGAATCTGGTCGAACCCGTGCGTGCCCCAGCCGGTCATCTCGCCGCCGGAATAGGGCCGGAACGAAAGCCAGCCGGGATTCGCCCGCGGCGCGAACAGGTCATTGTTGAACGGCACCGGCTCGCTCGGCCCGCACCAAAGGTCCCAATCAAGCCCCTCGGGAATCGGCTGTTTCGGCAGATCGCTCAGCCACGGGCTTTCGTAATTCGCCGCGATGATCTCCTTGATTTCGCCCAACTTGCCGTCACGTACCATCTGGCAGCCGAGAAAGTTTTCGCGATAGGACCGCTGCATGCTGCCGCACTGGAAGACGATGTTGTTTTCGCGGGCGGCCTTGCGCATAAGTATGCCGTCATTGACGGTCAGCGTGATCGGCTTTTCGGCATAAATGTGTTTCTTCGCGAGAGCGGCATTGACGCAGATCAGCGAGCGCCAGTGTTCGGGCGTCGCCGTGACGATCGCGTCGACGTCTTTCCGGTCGAGCACCTTGCGATAATCCTGGTACGCGTCGGCGGCGCCGGTTTGCTGAGCGACGTTTTGCGCCCGTTTGAGCCATGCGTCGCAGGTGCAGATCGCCTGGGCCGACTTGTGTTGCGCCGCTTGGGTGAAAACGGGGGCGCCTTGCCTCCCAACGCCGATGCCGGCTACGCCGATCCGGTCGTTCGCCCCGGGCGTTTCTCCCTGGGCCAGGGCCGAACGCGGAATGATCGTCGGAGCCGCCACCGCGGCCGTGACAAGCGAGGCCGACTTCAAAAAATGACGACGCGAAATCGAGGATCGGGAATTCATTATTTCTGCTCCTTGGACGGTAATTGGATATTTGCGTCAAACCTGACTGAAATTATAGCATTTAATAAAATGTCATACCAGCAATGTAAAATTTTCCGGTCACGCAAAGGACTCGAAGATGCAACATTCTGTAATAAATGCTGAAGTATTTCCAACTTGTGTGTAATTTTTTCACGAAATGAATCAATTTTGTATATTAGCAAAAATTATCCTTTCAGGCGTATGCACGAAACATAACAAACATAGATATAATCCATCGCTGTACGAAACGGCAAGCTGATTTTCACAATCAAAATTTTTGATCCTGAAAAATATAATACGGAAATGATTTTTTATCGTTTATCTCCCATGTCACCAATTAATCGCCCTAAAATCCTTAAGCTGCTTGGGTTTACGCTGATTGAGCTTCTTGTCGTCATTGCGATTATCGGGATATTGATCGCGTTGTTGATTCCGGCGGTGCAGGCGGCCCGGGAAGCGGCACGCCGCATGGAATGCAGCAACAAGCTCCACCAGATCGGGCTCGGTTTGCACAATTATGTTGATTCGCATAAATTCTTTCCCGCAGCGGGGTTCAAGCAATCCGCCCCGCTTCCCAACCTGACGCACGCCACTTGGATGATCTGCCTCCTGCCCTACGTCGAGCAGGCGGCGCTTCACGAAATGTATTATATTCCCACAACTTCGACCTCGCCGCCAAGCGTTCTCACGAACGGGGCTCTCGGCATTGAAAACGATCCCGATCCGGCCGTGGCCGCGCGATACGTTTTCTACAAAACGGTGGTGCCGGCGTATTGCTGTCCCAGCGATCCCGGGGCAGGAGTGGTCATGATGGGTTACGATTCCCGTGACGGAAGCGATGTTGCCCCCTGGGGGACGGTCCATAATGAACTTTCCCTCGCATCCTACAAATGCCTGTCGGGCAAGTCGAACGGCACCGACGATTCCGTTCCGGGCGAAGGACACTTCGGCTGGGGGTGGGACGAGCTCCTGAACGGCAATCTGGACAATTCCTGGCGGGGACTCATGCACGCGGTGGGCGCTCCAACGGGAAAAGGCCGGGCCATGAATTGCGAATCGTTCGCTTCAATGACCGACGGTTCCTCAAACACGATCATCGTGACCGAACACTCGCTGCCGCAGGATTATTATTCCTTCGTCGGGCCCGCGCGCACGGACAACAACGGGCAGAAACGTTCCGCCGTGATCTGGCAAATCGCCTGGCGGGGATGCCTCAACTCCGGCATGGCGTATCCGTTTTCACCGTCGTTGACGGTCAGCCGCAGTTCACAAAAATGTTATGACGCGGCGGCGATGTTCGGGGCCACGCACGAAATCTGCACCAACGGGTTCGGTTCGTTTCACACCGGCGGGAACAACTTCTGCCGCGGCGACGGTTCCGGCGGATTTTTGTCGCATGGGGTCGATCTCGAAGTCTGGCAGGCAAGCGCCACCATCGCGGGCAACGAACAGCACGCCGTTCCGTAATCACCGTCTTTTTAAGGATTTCTGACATGCGAGCTCGATTGTTTTTGATTTTTCCCTGCCTGTTATTGGCGATGTTTTCAGGGTGCGGTCGCCAAAACGTCGCGACGGTGTCCGGCCGTGTCACGGTGGACGGCAAACCGGCGGCGGACTGTTCGGTGATGTTCACCCTGGTCACCAACGGCAACGGCGCATCCATCAGCGCCGTCGGCGTGACGGACGCGGAAGGACGCTATACGCTGAAAACATTGGAAAATACCCCGATCAACGGGGCCGGGATCGGGGAAAACAGGGTCATTTTGAAATGGATCGACAAGGAGTATCCCTTCACATGGATCGAACACAAGGCCCCAAAACGCAAATCGGCGCCGTATGCCCTGCCGCTCCAGGCGCGGAGCGGAAAGATGCGGTTTACCGTTCCTGCGGACGGCACGGAAAACGCGGACTTCGTGTTTTGAGCCCGGAGATCAATCATTTCCTCTTTTCAATACCCTATGCAAAGATCACTGATTGATATTCCCGGGCTTTGGCGCCCGATTGTTTTCGTGCTGGTTCCGCTCCTGCTGGAACAGGCCGTCGTGCTGTTCCTTTACGCTTCGGACCAGTTCCTGCTGGGGCATTATTTTGAAACGCATCACCTCGCCGCCTATGGAACGGTCAGCTATCTCGTGCTCCTGTTTTACGGAATCGCCTCGCTGGTCCTGATCGGTTCGGCAGTCATGGTGGCCCGTTTTTCCGGGGCCAAAGACCTCGTGCAAATCAACCGGGTTTTGAACCAGTCGCTTTTTCTGGCGGTCCTCATCGGCACGGGCCTGTTGCTTTACTGGAGCTATCAATCGGAACCAACATTTCGGTGGCTGGGCCTGAAAGGCGAGGCGTTGAGAAGTGCCGTCGAGTATATGCAAACGCTCCGATGGATATTTCCGGTTTACATGATCTACATCATCGGGGTCGCAAATTTTCACGGTTCGGGCAACATGATCGTCGGCCTGACGATCATGTGTGTCATGACGGTTACCCACATCGCCGTCGCTTGGGGATGCGTGACGGGCCTGGGAATTTTTCCTTCGCTCGGCTGGCGGGGAATGGCGTTCGGCGTGGCCTGCGGTTACGCCGTTGGCGGCGTGTCGATCCTTTTCGCTTTGGTCCGGGGCGTCATGGGGCGGCGTTTGATTTTTCGGGACATGATCCCGCGATGGTCCGTTCTGCGCGGCATTATGAAAGTCGGCCTGCCGGGCGGTTGCACCGTGCTGGTTGCCGTTTTCAGTGAGTTGTGGTTCCTTTCGCAGGTCAATCGCTTCGGCGAACTTTCCGCCGCCGCGCACGAGGTTTGTTTTCGCGTCCAGTCGATGGCCTTTAACCCGGCCCATGCCATGTATCTCGCCTCCATGACGCTCATCGGCCAATACTTGGGCGCGGGAATGATCGCGCGGTTGAAAAAAACGGCCTGGACGGTTTACGTTCTCGGGTTGGTTTACCTGGTACCGCTGGCCGTGATGTTTTTCCTTTTTTCGGCGGAAATTCCCGGCGTCCTGCTGAAATCGTCGCAGGAGGAACTGGTCGGGCAGGCGTCGTCGCTGATGAAAATCTCGGCGTTCATTCTTCCCGCCTTCGCCGGGTCGATGGTTTTGAACGGCGCCCTGCAGGGGACGGGCGATACGCGAACGACGTTTTTGATTTCGCTGATCGGATTTTTCGCCGTGCGAGTTCCGATCGTCTGCCTGCTGGCAAACGTCACGTCGCAAATTCCGCTGCTCGGCGTCACGATTCCGGGCTTGGGGCTTGGCATCACCGCCGCGTGGATCGCCCTGCTGGCGGATTACTGGACGCGGAGCCTGCTGTGCCTCGCAAGATTTTTGAACGGCGGTTGGGCGAAGAACAGAATATGAATTTCACCCCAAACCATATTGTCGGAGTTTGCTGTAAAGCGTTTTTTCGGAAATGCCGAGCGTTTTCGCGGTTTTATTTTTATTGCCCCGGCAGAATTCGAGGGTTTCCATGACGGCCTGCTTTTGGATTTCGTCCATGTTCATGCCGGCAAGCCCGTAGGTTTTTTTACCGGTTTGCCCGAAGACTTCGTCGGAGCCGAGCGAGGGCTGGACGTCGGCGTAGGAAAAAACGATGTCGTCCGCGGTGATGACGCCATCGGTGTCCAGGACCAGCGCATTGCGGACGACGACTTCAAGTTCGCGGGTATTGTAGGGCCACAAATGGGCGTTGAGTTTGTCGTAGGCGGATTGTTCGATTCGCGGTTCCGGCTGGTGATTGATTTTCGCCTGCCAGTTCAGCGACTGGGTGAAAAACAGGGAGATGTCTTTTTTGCACTCCCGGAGCGGCGGAACATGAATGATGTTTTTCGAGAGGATTTCATAAAGTTCGGGCAGGAACTGACCTTTTTTCGACGCGGTTTCGAGATCGGAATAGGTGGAAATGATGAATCGGACGTTGACCGGGATCGGGCGATTCGAACCGATGCGGAAAAGCGTCTGGTGTTTGATGCAGGCCAGGAGCCGTTTTTGAAACGAGGGATAGGAAAGCTGGATATGATCGATATAAAACGTTCCCTGGTGAACCAGTTCGATCATGGCGATTCGGCCGTAAGGCGTTTCCGCGATGGCGCCGGGGGCCGCGCCGAAACAAAAGGATTCCATGGAACCGCCGAATGCGTCGAGTATGGACGCGCCGGAGAAATTCCGACACATGCTCAAAGAGTGAATATGCTGGGCCACGATTTCCTTTCGCGTCCCCAGTTCGCCGGTGAGCAAGACCGGCTCATGGGACGGCGCGATCTCTTCGATCCGGGAAATCAAATGCCGGATTTCATCGCTTTCGCCGAACACCTTCATCGTCGTCACGGGAATGGACGGCAGCTGCCGGAGAACGTCGTAAGCGTAAACATACTGTTTCATTCGCAGGACAAACAACAGGAGCCGCTTCAAATCCTCGGGCAGGCAGGGTTTGGTGACATACCCCCAACGAAGATATCGCAGGACTCGCTCCGAAGTCCGTGGCGCGGGATCAATAATGATGATGGGAAAGGCGGAAAAATGCGTCTTCAGTTTTTCATACAACGAATTTTCCGGCAGCAAGCTGTTGGTTACGTCGACGAGAAAAAGCTTGGTGTCCATG
Organism: Thermoguttaceae bacterium; assembly: GCA_031548645.1. Classification (GTDB taxonomy): domain Bacteria; phylum Planctomycetota; class Planctomycetia; order Pirellulales; family Thermoguttaceae; genus WRMR01. Next base: position 991 of record JAVBQX010000014.1, on the reverse strand, counting down.
CGGTCGGGGGGCGGCGCGGAAAAGCATTCCTGAAACGTGCATTCGACCGCGTGAAATTTTTCCGATTCGCAGAACTGACGCAAATAATATCGGCTGACGGGGTCGTCACTGACCACCGTCACGGTGGGGACGTTCATGAGAAAGCTGGCGTCGTCTTCCCAAAAGCTTGCGGAATGAACCACCTTCGTCGGGCGGTTGGGATCACCTTGAAACATCGGGTTGATTTCCCGGGATGACCTATCCGTGGAAAAAGGAGACGATTCACTGTTGTCAAAAGACATTACTACTTTATCTCAATCGAAGGAAACCGTATGCGCAGGGGAAATTTTTTATCCCAAACGGCATTTTCATCAATTCACTAATGATTATACCCACATCGCAGGGTAATGCAATTGCATAATTCGCGGAAAATATGCCAATTAATACTGTGATCATTAATCAGTTTACCGAAAACGAGAGATATATCATGAAAAAAACAAAAATCAATGACAGCGGTATCGCACAACGAGGTCGCCTGTCGTCCTCACAGGGCAAAGACCATGAATTCCATATCAATACCGACGAGTTGTTCGGCAGATACATCACTCCTGAAAACCACACGACAAATCCGGCCCTGTATCCGCATCAAAGCATCCTTGATCCCAAGACGCGAAACAATTTTCTCGAAGAACCGAACATCCTCGTCGTCGGCGACGATGACGCGTCAAGGTTTCAAATCACCCAAACTCTCCTCAAAATCGGGATCCGCGCCGCCGGTTGTTCCCTCGCCACTTGTTTCGATCTCTATCGCTTCGACGGTGGCAACGCGATGATCGTCTGGCTGGATCTTAGCGGCAACAAGGCTTCGGGGGCAGGGTGAGCGCACGTAAATAATCGTGAATTACGGAGTCATTTGCTTTCCTCGTATCAATTCGAGTAGGAAATCGAAACTCCATGCGGCGGCGCGACGTTTGCCGACGAGGCTTGTTTTGGCCGGGTGTTGTTTTAATAA
>JAVBQX010000310.1:0-11017 GCA_031548645.1 Thermoguttaceae bacterium | reverse complement strand
TTTTCAGCAGGCCGTGATAATACTCCGGCTGTTGCGGGCGGTCGCTGACCAGCGAAACGATGGCCACCAGTTCGTTTTCGCCGATGCGCCAGACGTGCAGGTCGATGATTTCGTTGCGGTTGCCGTCGTTTTCGATGACGGTCCGGATTTCCTCGACGATGTCCGCTTCGACGTCGCCGTCGAGCAGGATGCGGCTCGTTCGCCGGATCAGGCCGAAGGACCAGACGAGGATCATGGTCCCGCCGAGCAGCCCGGCCATCGCGTCCAGCCATATCATCCCATAAAACCTGCCGACGATCAAGGCCGCGATCGCCAGCACCGAAGTCAGCGCATCGGCCAGCACGTGCATGAACGCCGCCCGCAAGTTGTGGTCGGTCGCCTCCCCGCCGATCTGTTTGCCGTGGGAATGCTCGTGCCCGTGTTCATGCGTCAAAGGTAGGGCGGTCTCGCCGAGACCGCCGCGTCCCTGTTCTTCGTGAGGATGTTCATGATCCCCATGCGCGTCATGGTCGTGATGATGCCCGTGCGAACCGCCGAGAATCCAGGCACAGACAAGATTGACGATCAGTCCGAGTACGGCGACGAGAATGGCCGTATCGAAACGGATGTCGACGGGGTTAAGCAGCCGCATGACCGACTCGTAAAGGATCAGCAGGCCGGTCACGCCGAGAACGATCGCGCTGGCGAACGCGGCCAAGACGCCGACCTTGCCCGTACCGAAGGTGTAGCGTCCGTCGTGGCTGTGTTTTCGCGTGTAGGCGTAGGCGAACAAGGCGATGCCGAGCGCCCCGGCGTGCGTGCCCATGTGCCAGCCGTCGGAAAGCAGTGCCATCGAACCGGACAGGAACCCGGTCGTGATTTCGGCGATCATCGTGACCAGCGTGACGATGACCACGATCCAGGTGCGGCGCTCGTTGTCCGACCGGATTTCAACCGCGTAATGCGAATGGGAAAGCCGCTCAACGGGCCGGTGATGATTCGTCGCCATGTGTCAGGTTCCTTAACTATAAACGACTGCATCGCAATGTCATTCAACATCAACACAGAGCCGGAAGCGTCAGCGTCCGGTCCTGAACCGTCGCTTACGTTCCGGGTTCCGTGTTGACATCGGTTCGCATGAACCACGCATCATTTTTTGAGTGAAAGCATGTAATGTTGCAGGCCGATCAGGGTTTTGGCGTCGGTGATTTCGCCGCGTGCGATCATGCCGCGGATTTCGTCCCAATCGGCGATGAGGAGTTCGATGTCTTCGCCGTCTTCGAGGGCCGTTTCCCCCGGCACGAGCCCGGTCGCGAGGAACAGGTGCAATCGCTCGCGCAGGATTCCCGGGGACGAAAAAAACGTAAGCAGCGGCTCCATCTTCGCGGCGGTGTAGCCGGTTTCCTCGATCAGTTCGCGCTGCGCCGTCTCAATCGGCGGTTCGCCCGGCTCCAGCGTTCCGGCGGGCAGTTCGATCAAATACGCGTCGACCGCGACGCGATACTGCCGCAACAGCACGACACGGCCGTCGTCGAGCAGCGGCAGGATGCCGACCGCGCCGGGATGCACGATCACGTGCCGTTCAAGCTGGTTGCCGCTTCGCCCGGTCTGCCAGGTTTTTTCGACGCGAAACAGTTTGCTTTGAAACAGGATTTCATTCGACATGGATATCTCTTTCTTTTCACCACGAAGTTCACGAAGGATCACGAAGTTGTTTTGAAGTTGAAAAACAACATCTAAATTTTTTATATGACTTCCCCCCACGTCTGAATGCCGACAAAAAGGAAAAGAAAAATGTTTTTAATTCACCCTTCGGAAATCTTCGTGTTCCTTCGTGCCTTCGTGGTGATAAAAAACGAATGGTGTTACTCGTCCGCTTCCTTTTGCGGATTGCCGGACGAGATCACGACCTGCGTGGGACGCACAACCCGGTCGTACAGTTTGAAGCCGATCTGCGATTCGTACATGACCGAGCCGGCGGGAATTTCGTCGCTCGGCATCTGGGCGATCGACTCGTGCACGTTCGGATCGAAGGCCAACCCGAAAGCGTCGATGCGAGCGCAATGGTGGCGTGCCAGAATCTGCACGAACTGCTCGTACACCATGCGGACGCCTTCGACGAAGGCTTCGGGGTTGTGATTTTTTTCGACCGTTTCGAGCGCCCGGCCCATGTTGTCCCACACGCCGAGCATGTCCCGCACCAGGTCGATGGGCGCGTACTTCCGCACGTCGTCCATTTCGCGGTTGACCCGTTTGCGGTAGTTGTCCAGCTCGGCGAAGGCCCGCAAAGCCCGGTCGTTCGCCTGTTGCAGTTCGATTTCGAGCTTTTCAGGCGTCTGGGCATCCTTCGGCGTGTCTCCGGAATCATGCGGCAACCCGTCGCCGGGAAAGAGCGCGTCTTCGGTCGGCCGGTCTTGCGGCGTTTCGTCGCAGGATTCGTGTCCGCGTTGATGCTCATGACCATGCCCGTGTTTATTTTTCGGCATTGCGTGTTACTCCCAATGTCGTTTGTGATTTTCGATGAAAAAACTTTTCGTGATTACCTTGTCAATCTAAAAAAGGAAAAGGTGTTCCGGCAATACGGCGGCGGTCACGGCGTGACCGCCCTACCTTTGACTCCTCAACTTCTAACCCCTAATCCCTAGCCCCTAATCCCTTCCTTCGACTTCCTTGTCTTTTTCGGAAAAAAAATCGGAAATGTGCTCCTTGAGCGTTCCGAAGAACGACTTCCGCTCGGGCAGTACGACTTCGTGTTCCAGTTCGGCCAGTTGGCGGAGCAGTTCCTCGTGTTTCGCGTCGAGTTTCCTCGGTACTTCAATATAGGTCACCACATGCAGGTCGCCTGCCATATTCCGCCGCGGAACCGGCATTCCCTTCCCGCGGAGCGTGATGACGTCGTTGTTTTGCGTACCGCGCGGAATTTTGATTTTTTCCTTGCCTTCGAGCGTCGGGACCTCGATTTCGGCCCCCAACGCGGCCTGGGCGTAACCGATCGGCACGCGGCAGATGAGGTCCTGCCCTTCGCGCTGGAACAGTTTGTGCGGCTTGACCGAGATAAATACGTAGCAATCGCCGGGCGGTCCGCCGTCGGGACTGCGTTCGCCTTCGCCCTGCAAGCGGAGCCGCGTGCCGGTGTCGATTCCGGCGGGAATTTTGACTTCGCGCGTCACGGTTGTCGCGACCAGTCCGCCGCCCCCGCAATCGCGGCAAGGGTCGGTGATGGTCTTGCCCATGCCCCGGCATTGCGGGCAGGTGGTCTGGATCGAAAAAATGCCCGTCGACTGCTGGATGCGGCCGCTGCCCCCGCAATAGCGGCAGGTTTGCGGCGAACTTCCTTCGCGGCAGCCGCTGCCCTTGCAGGTGGGACACTGTTCGTGGCGGCGAAATTTGATGGTTTTGGTCACCCCGCGTGCCGCCTCGACGAGTTCGAGCGTGACGTTGCAGCGGATGTCGGCCCCCTGGCGGACCCGCTGGCCGCCTCGCCGCCCGCCGCCGAAGAACGAGCCGAAAATCGAATCGCCGAACATGTCGCCGAACATCGAAAAGATGTCGTTGACGTCGTGAAACTGGGCCCCGCCGCCGTTGCCGACCCCCGCGTGGCCGTAGCGGTCGTACGCGCCCCGCTTCTGCTCGTTGCTGAGCACCTCGAAGGCTTCGGCGGCCAGCTTGAATTTTTCGACCGCCTCCTCGTCGCCCGGATTGCGGTCCGGGTGATATTTCATGGCCTCGCGGCGGTAAGCGCCGCTGATCTCCTCAGCCGTCGCCGTCCGTCCCACCCCGAGCACTTCGTAATAATCAGGTTTTGACATATTGATTTATCGTGATGTTGTTCTTTATCGATTCTCATCCCCCGTTGCCGGCGGATTGTCCGATTTCAAAGATTTCTTTTCCTTTTGAATTTTTTTCGATTCCGAATCATGGCGGCGTTTGACTTTTTTCACGTCTTCCACCGGCGGCAATTTTTCAGGATAAATATTGTTCTTTTCCACGAGAATTTTTCGCACTTCCGCGTTGTTTTTGACATGCTCGCGCGAAATGCCGCCTTCCGTGCTCAATTGGTTGCGTTCGATGTTGAAGGTCGTGATTTCGTTCGCAAAATCCTTGGCCTTGATGGTGATGGTCGGTAAAAAACCCGCGAGCGGCCGCGATTCGAGGACGTCCAGATTTTTTTTCATTTGCCGTGTGTCCAAGCCGCCGAACAGGGCCTTTTCGCCCAGACTGCGGATTTTTGCAAACGATTTTTCATCCTGAAGCCGCTCGAAGATCAAGCCGGAAAGCACCTTTTCCGATTCCGTCAATTTTTGCCGGGCGAGAAGCCGTTCCCGTTCCGCAAGACGCGATTGAATGATTTCCATCTTTCGCGTTTGCACCGCGAAATAAGTCTGGGCAAACGCGATTTCGGATTTGCGCGGGTCGCCGTTTTGTGCGATCAGGTAACATGCATAACGTGTGAGGAGCCAATCGTCAACTTCCTGAACGGCACCTTTGCCGCCGGTGATCGGTTTGCGCGCGCGCGCAAAATGATCGTCGGCGTCGGAACCCGATTGTTGGCAGGAGATAATGGCTTTTTCGATAACAGGCACGAAATTTCGCCATTGGTTGTAGCCGAGCAAGGGGTAAAGATCACGCGCCCGCCAAAATTCGACGCCGTTTTCCTCCTCAATTTGCACAATCTGCTCAAATCGGGCGTGTAATGATTGTATCTGTTCGGGCTTCATTTTATTTCTCGCAGAGACGCGGAGGACGCGGAGAATTTTGTTATTTGATTTTCAATGAATGACATCATTTTTTTGTTCAGATAGTAACGATTTGTTGTACCGCAATATCTGATTCAAATCACCACCCTTTATCCCCTGATTGCTGTGACCTACTTCTTTGCGGAGTGCTAACAAAAGCTGTCCCTTTACATTTTCACATTTTTCTGCCCATTCAGGGTCACTGTTAATATCTTTTACATCAAGCGTTTCTCGGTATCGGTTTAATGTTTTAATGGTATCATCTGAAAACCATAATATCCCTTTGTCAAGAACATCAAAGAATCGTTGAGCTAGTCCATTGCTTATGTTACTTACATCCCTCTTACCAAAATCAATAAAACACGGAACTAAATCAGAGTATAATTTCAATTTCTCTTTGCGAATTTCAAATTCAATCTGTTTGCACTTTTCTCGGTGATCTTTGTAGAGCCATCCAATCGCAGTGAAAAAAAGTGGTACAGTTCCAAATAGAATGGAAATCGCAATTTCATTGTTTTCTTTCAAAATTCCTGCTATTTCAAGCGTATAATATAAAACAGCAATATAAATGCCAATGCCAATAGGCAATATTGTTATACACGCCAACACTAACGCAATTTTTTTGAGAACGTTCATTGTCGGCTCCATGTAATCTTTCTTTTTTTGCCACGGAAGTTCACGGAAAGGATTTCAAAAAATTCCGTGTCTTTCCGTGTATTCCGTGGCTAATACCAAAAAAAGCCGAAGTCACGCAATGTTTCTCCGGCTGTTTTGATTTCATTTTTTATTCATTGACAATCGGTAACATAATGACAGGTACGGTCAAATTCCTTTTCCGTGAACAGGTAAATCGTACTACCATGTTTTGTCCAGATCGTTTTGGTTTCGGAATAATCGCATGAATCACGCAATATTTTTGTACCTCTTGACTTGAAATCATTGAGAATTTTTTCCGGCTTAGTGTTTCGAGCCATAACCACGACATGGATATGATTTGTTCGCACATTTTTGGCATGCAACTCCCAACCTCGGTAGTGACACACTTCAATAATGACACGATCCATCAATACTCTTTGTTCGGCGGAAAAAACAACCGGCTGTTCTTTAAGGAGAAATGGTCGGGAGTGATTGTCGTTGTTTCCTTCAATGAAGCCATCATGTTTTTTGAATGAGCCCCGCTTGTCACCATGCAACCAAGTACCGTATGTGGTAAATGTCAAAAAATATGCCAACGGTTCCGAATACATATCATATCAAGCCCAGCAATGGCAGCCCGGAGCGTAAGCGACGGGTATAATGCTTCAATAAGAGTTGGCTGCAATACGGATTTTTGATGAAAACATTGTATAGCATCATCAGATCAAAAATGATTTCTCTGATTCACGGCAAAACCCGTCGCTTACGCTCCGGGCTGCCATTAAGACTCGTAATCAGGGATGCGTTTTACTTCACCGCGCCGTACACGTCTTCGTCTTTTTTCAGGTCGGTGACGAGGGTTTCGGTCGTGAGCATGAGCCCGGCGATGCTGGCCGCATTGACGAGCGCGGTGCGGACGACCTTGAGCGGGTCGATGATGCCGGCCTTGTACATGTCGACGTACTTGCCCGTGTTGCCGTCGTAGCCCGTGTTGGTGCCCTTCTGGGACACCTCGTCGGCGATGACGCTGCCGTCGAGACCGCAGTTGTTCGCGATCTGTTCGAGCGGTTCGGACAAGACGCGGGACACGATGCTGACGCCGACCTTTTCGTCGCCGCGAGCGGACGATTTCGCCTTCTCGACGGCCTCGCGGCAACGCAGCAGGGCCACGCCGCCGCCGGGCAGGATGCCTTCCTGGGCCGCCGCGCGGGTCGCGTGCAAAGCGTCCTCGATGCGGGCCTTCTTCTGCTTCATTTCGGCCTCGGTGCTTGCCCCGACCTGCACGACGGCGACGCCGCCGGACAGTTTCGCCAGCCGTTCCTGGTATTTTTCGCGGTCATAATCGCTGTCGGTCGATTCGATCATCTGCCGCAACTGGTCGATGCGGGCCTTGATGTCGGCCTTTTTGCCGGCGCCTTCGACGATGATCGTCTTTTCCTTGTCGACGGTGATCTGCTTCGCGCGGCCGAGCTGTTCCAGTTCGACGTTTTCGAGCTTGAGCCCGAGGTCTTCGCTGATGACCGTTCCGCCGGTGAGAATCGCGATGTCCTGCAGCATGGCCTTGCGGCGGTCGCCGAAACCGGGCGCCTTCACGGCGGCGACGTTCAGCAGTCCGCGCAGCCGGTTGACGACCAGCAGGGTCAGCGGTTCACTGTCGACGTCTTCGCAGATCATCAGCAGCGGGGCGCTCTTCTGCGCGACCTTTTCGAGCAGCGGCACCAGTTCGCGCAGGTTGCTGATCTTCTTTTCGTGCAGCAGAATGTAGGCGTTTTCGAGCTGGCAATCCATCTCCGGCGAGCGATTGATGAAATACGGCGAGAGATAGCCCTTGTCGAACTGCATCCCCTCGACGACCTCGTAGGTCGTTTCGGCGGTCTTGCCTTCCTCGACCGTGATGACGCCGTCGTTGCCGACCGCTTCCATCGCTTCGGCGATGAGTTCGCCGATGGTCAGGTCGTTGTTCGCGCTGATTGCGCCGACGTTCGCGATTTCCTGCTTCGTCGTGACCGCCTTGGTCATCGATTCCAGTTGCGTCACGGCGGCGGCCACGGCCTTGTCGATCCCGCGGCGGATCGCGGTCGGGTTGGCGCCGGCGGTGATGTTTTTCGTCCCTTCGCGGAAGATCGAGCGCGCGAGCACCGTCGCGGTGGTCGTTCCGTCCCCGGCGATGTCCGAGGTTTTCGACGCGACTTCGTTGACGAGCTTGGCCCCCATGTTCTCGAAGGGGTCTTCCAGTTCGACTTCCTTGCTGACCGAAACGCCGTCTTTCGTGACGGTCGGGCCGCCGTACGACTTGTTGAGGATGACGTTCTTGCCGGTCGGCCCCATGGTCACCGCGACGACGTCGGCCAGTTTATTGACGCCCTGCAGAATCTTCTTCCGGGCATCGTCATCAAAGAGTAATTGTTTTGCCACTGTTGTGGATCCTTTATTATAAAATTAGGTTTATGTATCATTTTTAGCGCAAAACGCAGAGTGCAAAGCGCAAAGTTCTCATCTCACTCTGCGCTCTGCGTTTTGCACTTTGCGCTTATTTCACCACTTTGGCCAAAATGTCGCTTTCGCGGAGGATTTTCACTTCGCGGCCGTCGACTTCGATGTCGCTGCCGGAGTATTTGCCGTAAATGACTTCGTCGCCGATCGCGATGCTCATGTCGCAGCGGGTACCGTTGTCGAGCAGCTTGCCGCAGCCGACGGCGATGACGATGCCGCGTTGCGGTTTTTCCTGGGCCGAATCGGGCAGCACGATCCCGCCGGCGGTCATTTGTTCGGCTTCCACGGGTTCCACGACAACGCGGTCATCCAACGGACGGAGATTGATACTGTTATCTTTTTTCGCCATGATTATTCTTCCTTTCGAAATTAATATTATATCTTCATTTTTAATAAGTTATTCAGGACTGACAAAAGTAATGCCATGTGTTGTGTCGTTGACAACATGAAATCCTTTACGATTTGGGATTGGCATATCCTTTGCGTCAACAATAGTTACTGCTAACGTTTCTTCAAAATTATTTGAATTTTTAAAGCCATGCTTCTCAAGTAATTCATGGATCGGCAAACCGTTGGATTCAAGTTCTGATCGCGTATAGCCTATGTTTACACGATCTTCAAGCCAATTTGCAGTCAAATAGATTTCACACAGACGACTACTTTCCCATCCATCGTATCCATCAAGCAAATCCAACAATTTCTTTATCGTCTTGGGAAAAAATAGTTTTTGTTGCATTGATTCAGCCTACGGCTCTATTGAAGCATTTATTGTTACGACTAATACTTTTTCTGTCCGGAAGTTTCGCTTCGCTCCACTCCCGGCTCTTTGTGTCGGCATCGGAAAACTATTCACTTTTAGTTATTAGTTTTTCACTTAAAAGCCCATACCGCCCATGCCCGGCATACCGCCGCCCATGCCACCCATTCCGCCCATGCCATCCATGCCGCCGCCCGGGGGCATCGGCGGGGCTTCCTTCGGAATTTCGGTCATGACGCAGGAGGTGGTCAGCATGAGTCCGGCAACGCTCGCCGCGTTGGCCAGGGCCGTCTTGACGACTTTCGCCGGGTCAACGATTCCCGCTTCGACCAGGTCGCAATAGGCGTCCTTGTCCGCGTCGTAACCTTCGGTTTTGCCTTTCATCTGCCGCACGCGGTTGACGACCACGCCGCCGTCGACGCCCGCGTTTTCGGCGATCGCGCGAATCGGGGCTTCCAGGGCCTTCTTGACGATCTGCACGCCGTACTGTTCGTCGCCGACGGTTTCGACCTTGGCGAGCGCCTTGTCACTACGGAGCAGCGCGACGCCGCCGCCGGGGACGATGCCCTCTTCAAGCGCCGCCTTTGTCGCGGCCCGGGCGTCCTCGTACAGGTCCTTGCGTTCCTTCATTTCGGTTTCGGTCGCGGCGCCCACGTTGATCTGGGCCACGCCGCCGGCCAGTTTCGCGAGCCGTTCCTGCAGTTTTTCGCGGTCGTAATTGCTGGTCGTCGTTTCCAGTTCGCGTTTGATCTGTTCGACGCGGCCTTCGATGGCGTCCTTCTTCCCGGCGCCGCCGACGAGGATCGTTTCGTCGCCGGTGATCGTGATTTTCTTCGCGCGGCCCAGGTCGGACAGCTTGACGGCATCCAGTTGCACGCCGAGGTCCTTGTAAATCGCCTGTCCGCCGGTCAGCACGGCGATGTCGCCCATCATGGCCTTGCGGCGGTCGCCGTAGCCGGGCGCCTTGACCGCACAGACGTTGAGGATGCCCCGCATCTTGTTGACCACGAGCGTCGCGAGCGCTTCGCCTTCGATGTCTTCGGCGATGATCAGCAGCGGTTTGCTCTGCTGCGAGATGGTTTCGAGCAGCGGCACGAGCGAACGGGCGTTCGAGATTTTTTCCTCATGCACCAGCACGAGACAGTCTTCCAGTTCGACGGTTTGCGAATCGGTCTTGTTGACGAAGTGCGGCGAAAGATAGCCGCGGTCGAACTGCATGCCCTCGACGACGTCGACGGTCGTTTCGGCCTGCTTGCCCTCTTCGACGGTGATGACGCCGTTCTTGCCGACCTTCATGAAGGCTTCGGCGAGCGTCTGGCCGATGGTCGGGTCGTTGTTCCCGGCGATGGCCGCGACCTGGGCGACTTCCTTTTTGCTCTTTTCGTTGATCTGGGTCGCCATTTTCGTGATGGCGTCGCACACGGCCGACGAGGCTTTGGCGATTCCGCGCGAAAGCGACATGGGATCGGCCCCGGCGGCGACCATTTTCAGCCCTTCGAGGTAAATGGCCTCGGCCAGGACGGTGGCGGTCGTCGTGCCGTCCCCGGCGACGTCGTTCGTCTTCTTGGCCGCTTCTTTGACCAGTTGCGCGGCGACGTTTTCTTCCGGGTCGTCGAGCGTGATGTCTTCGGCCACGGTCACGCCGTCTTTCGTGATTTTGGGCGCCCCCCAACCTTTGTCGAGAACGGCGTTGCGGCCGCGCGGGCCGAGCGTGCTTTTGACGGCACGGGTCAGTTTGCTGATCCCGGCCGCGAGCGGTTGATACGCCGCGTCATCATAGGAAAGTTTCTTTGCCACTGCGGATTCCTCCTCATTGCTGGCGATAGTTATCGGGAATGGTTAATTTTCTGCTACGACCCACCAAGGTCGCTCGTTTTTCATTTTCATTGGGATATGAAATGTAAAAAATTCATTTTTTGAATTTTTTTACTAACATGATCATCAATTGTCAGGCCTTTTCTTGAAGGCCCTGTAATATGCAATCGCCGTGCCAATATCTGGTGGCCGGTGCAACCCCATATTATCAAATAAGATAAACCGCCGGAAAAGAACTGTCAATGCGTTAGACATTCCGAGGTGTCATTTTGACAGGCGGTGATTATATTTGTACGAAAAGATAAGGTTTTCAATGAGGCCGCTATAACATCGTCCTGTTTCGCCAAGTACAACCGCTCCATCACTGTCGCGGCTCTGATTTTGTACATTATTTCAAATTCGTTACGAAACTCCGCCCGATTGCGGCGGTTGGCGTTGTTGCTATACTTGGAAATGGCGAGTTCTTTCGTTTGGAGCCGCCTGACGTTCTGACACGACCCTTTTTGTTTTTTGAAGCAAAATCATGCCAACCTACGATTACGTTTGTGATGCTTGCGGGCACGAGTTCGAGGAATTTCAATATATCAAGGAAGAACCGCTC